>DASURM010000342.1:0-5859 GCA_036280035.1 Burkholderiaceae bacterium
ACCCAGCGATGCCCGACATGACGCGCACGGCCAGCGGCCTGCAGTACGAAGACACCGTGGTCGGCAGCGGCGCCGCCGCACGCGCCGGCCGCGAGGTCACGGTGCACTACACCGGCTGGCTGCACGACCCGGCGGCGCCGCAGCAGCGCGGGCCTCAGTTCGACTCGAGCAAGGACCGCAACGATCCTTTTCGCTTCGACCTCGGCGCACGCATGGTGATCGCCGGCTGGGACGAAGGCGTGCAGGGCATGCAGGTCGGCGGCACGCGGGTGCTGCTGATCCCACCGCAGCTCGGCTACGGCGCGCGCGGCGCCGGCGGCGTGATCCCGCCGAACGCGACGCTGGTGTTCGAGGTGGAGCTGCTTGGAGCGTGAGCGGTCGCGGCCGGCATCACTTCATGCTGGCACGCACGTTGGCCAGCACCTGGTCGATCGCGTCGATGCGCACCCAGCCCAGCCGCGGGTACTCGATGTCGAGGATCACGTAGACAGTGACCGCGACAATCGCGGCGAAGCCGATGCCGTGCACCCAGTCGTAGCCTTCGTGGCTTGCCGACTGGTAGCCCGCCAGCAGCGCCGACGCCAGCGCCAGGCCGCACAGCATCGCGTAGATGATCGTCGGCGGGTGGATCTGCGTGGCCGACACGCGCACCGTGGCGAGATCGAACATCTGGTTCAGCGCCGGTATCAGCAGCATCTCGTCGGCCGGGCGGCTCTCGGGCAGGCGCGACGCGGCGACCGCCTGCGCCCAGATCTCGGCCTGCAGTTGCTGCGAGCGCGCCAGCTCGGCGTTCGCGGCGTCGAGGTCGGGCAGCAAGCGGTAGGTGGCCAGCCGCGCGTCGACGTACTGGCGCATGGCCTCGCGCAGGCGCGGCTGCGCCGGCGCGGGCAGCAGGTCGATGCGCAGGTACGCGGTGCCGACCGCGTTGGCCTCGTCGACCACCTGCGCTCGCCGCTGGTCGAAGCGCGCCAGCCCACCGGAGAACGTGAAGGCGATCAGCAGGCCGAGCAGCGCGAACACGGCCGTCTCGAGCGAGCCGACGCTGAGCAGGCCCGCGGTGTCGTGGCGCGCCAGCGCGCGGCGCCCGAGCCAGCGCCCGACGTGCAGACACAGCAAGATGCCCACGAACAGCGCCAGCGCGATGCCGCCGCCGATGGTGGCCGGGTTGATGATCTGCAACATGCTCCCCTCGTTGGTGTTGTTGCGCGACGCCGGCCGCTGCGCCGGCGCGCGCGGTCCCTATAGTGCCGCATGCGCGCGATTCTGTTCTCGGGGCTGATCTGGATGGCGGCGGCGCTCGCGCTGGCGGCCGAGCCGATCGTCAAGCAAGGAGTCGTGCTGCTGCAGCCGAGCACGATCCTGGAGCAGCGCGTGGCCAGCGTCGATGCGATGGCCGGCTACATCAAGGCGGTGGAGGCGGCGGCGCGCGAGGCGGTGCAAGGCAGCGCGGTGAAACAGGCGACCGGCGGCTTCATCGTGATCGCGGTCAAGCCGGGGCTGAAGTCCAAGGTCTGGCTCGATTTCGACGCGCTGCTCGACCCCGACACCAGCCGACAACTGGCCGCGCGCATCACCGCCGTCGAGCCGTTCGAGGCGCGCCAGGGGCCGGTGGTGTTCGCGCTCAAGGTGTCGCTGTGGGGCGGCCGCGAGTCGCGCCGCGTGGCACCGGCGCCGGCGGATTGGAAGGCGGCCACCAAGCAGGCGGGGCGGCAGCTCGACATCGACGGCATGATCCAGCGGGTGTGGCGCGAGCCCGACGCCTGATGGCGCAGCGCCGGACCAGCGGCCAAGCAGGCGCCGCGCGCAACGTCGGCCGCGCGCTGATCGCCGCGGCCGTCTTGGCTGGCATCGGTGGCGCGCGCGCCGCCGACGCGCTGCTGCCCGACCTCGAGCAGCGCCTCGCGCACGGCGGCGCCGACGCCGTCAATGCCCACCTGGTGGCGCACTGGCCGGGCGCGATGGTGCCGCTCGGCCGCAGGACCGCGGCCTGCGAGCTGCACGCCGTGAGCCTGACGGTGCGGCTCGCGCGCAGCCGCAATGCCCGGGCCGTGCAGGTGCATCGCGAGGCGCTGCGCTCGGCAAGCGGCGACTGCGCGCGCTTCGTGCTGGCGATGGCCACGCTGACCGAAGTGCCGACCTATTGCGGCTCGTTGTCGGCGTGGGGCCCGGCGCAGACCGCGCGCGAGCTGCGGCGCCGCATCGCCGACATCGACACCGACGAGTTGCTGCGCGCCAGCCAGCGCGGCCGTACCTGCCGCGCCGCTTACGTGTACGAGCTGGAGAACACCCGCGTCGTCGTGCGCCGCAGTGCGCCGCGGCCGGCCGCCAGATAGGTGGCGCGTGGTCGGCGTGTGTCGCTGCTGCTGGCGGGCGGCCGGCGCTCGATCACCTTCTCGCGCTTGAAGTGCGCCTCTTCGGCGATCGGCTGAAGGTGCCTATGCCGGACGCTGCCCTGCGGGCTCCTGCGCCTGTGCGCGCACTTGCGCCGCAGTCGCGTGCGACTCGATGCCATGGCCGGCGGCGACCCACGCGTCGAGCCCGCCGGCCAGCGGGCGCACGCGCGTCAACCCGTGTTTCGCCAGCATGCGCGCGGCGCTCGCGGCCGAGGCTTCGTTCGGGCAGTTGCAGTACAGCACGATCTCGCGGTTGCGCGGCAGCTCGGCGAGCGCCTGCGGGATGAGCGCCGGCTCGATCGCGCGTGCGCCTGGGATGCGCCGCGCATCGATGGCTCGCCCGGCTTCCGAGCGCACGTCGATCACGACCGGCGCACTTCCCGTTTCGATGAGGGTGCTCAGCTCATCGACGCTGATGCGCGACATCTCTACCGAGCGCAGGAAGGCGCGCCGGCGCCAGCCGCGAAGCGCCAGGTAAGCGCAGGCCAGCGCCACCAGCACGACGGCGGCCGCGACGCCCGTTGTCGAGAGCGCATCGAGCACGGCCTGGATCTGCTGCGCGAAGAGCGCGCCGATGGCGAGGAACAGCATCGCCCACGCGAGGGCAGCCAGTGCATCGAAGAAAGCGAAAGCGGGCAGCGTCATCCCGAGCGCTCCGGCCATCGGTGGCGCGACCACCGACACGCCGGGCAGGAACTTGGCGGCGAGCAGCGAGGCGCCTCGCCAGCGCGCGATGAACGTCTCGCTCTGGGTGACGCACGAGTCCGGTGAGATCGAGATGCGGCACAGCAGCCTGAGAATGCGATAGCCGTAGACACGGCCGGCGAGGAACCAGGCGCCGTCGCCTATCACGCTGGCGACGACGGCCGCAACCAGCGCGGCGACGAACGAGATCTGCCCGCCGGCAGCCAGCGCACCGGCCACCACGAGAAACGCCGCCGCGGGCACCGGCAGGCCGATGCGCGAGGCGAGCGTCGCGGCAAACACGAGCCAGGCGCCGTAGTCGACGAGATGGGTGGTGAGTTCCGGCACGGCACGCGAGGGCAACGGCGCAGACCCGAGTGTCGGTCAAGATGCGCCGCGGTGCCTGCGAATGCTGACGCGTCGAACCCGGATGCCTCGTTGCTGAGCTTCCTGCAGACGACCTATCGTGCCGCCGCCGACCTCGGGCAGTGGGACCGCAGCCTGGAGTGTCGGATCGGTGTGCCGGGACGGCCCAGACCGCTCGACGACAGCGGGCGCTCGTGACCGCGCCGGGCATTCGGCATGAGAGCAAGAACACCACGGGCTATTCAAGCGCGCTGCTTGCCCGCGGGCCGGTTCAGTTCTTGCGCCGCTCCTGTTGCGTCGGTCGAGCCGGCATGGTGCCGCATTTGCATGGCGAACGCAGGACCATGGTCGCACCATGGCAAACATCGCAGTGCTTGACTCCGGCGCTTCACCGCCGCCTTCGATGCGCGCTGCGAGATCGGCGGTGCTCGCTGCGCGCCGCCAGTGGCGAGTGCGCGCGCTCGCTGGCGATGCCACGCTGCCCGAAGTGCCGACCTATTGCGGCTCGATGTCGGCGTGGGGGCCGGCGGTGGCACGGCGGCTACCATCGGGCCGACATCCAATCTTCCACCTTGCCGAATCGGAACACCCCATGATCGTCAAGCCTCGCGTCGGCGCCGTCATCCTGATCGTGGTCGGCACGTTGTTCCTGCTGTCCAACCTCGGCCTGCTGCCGCGCCTGGGGCCGCTGCTCGCGCAGTGGTGGCCGCTGATCCTGATCGTGGTCGGCGTGTCGCTGCTGTTGCGGCGCTGAAGCAGCCGCGATGACGCTGCGCTCGCCGCTGATCGACGACCGGGCGCTGCGCTATGTGCTGGCGCGCTCGCGCGAGCATCCGGTGCTGGCGGCGCTGCGCGAGGCCACGCGCTCGCATCCGCAGGCGGCGATGCAGATCGGCGTCGACCAGGGCGCGCTGCTGGCGCTGCTGGTCAAGCTGATCGGCGCACGCCGCACGATCGAGATCGGCACCTTCACCGGCTACAGCGCGCTGGTGGTCGCACTGGCGCTGCCCGATGACGGCCGCTTGCTGGCGTGCGACGTGAGCGACGAGTACACGCGCATCGGCGCTCCGTTCTGGCAGCGCGCTGGCGTGGCGCACAAGATCGAGCTGGTGCTCGCCCCGGCGCTGACCACGCTCGATAAGCGGCTGGCCGTCGGCGAGGCGGGAGCCTACGACTTCGCGTTCATCGACGCCGACAAGACCGAGTACGACGGCTACTACGAGCGCTGCCTGCAACTGCTGCGACCGGGCGGCCTGATCGCGCTCGACAACATGCTGTGGGGCGGCGCGGTCGCCCAGCGCTCGACCGACGCCGAGACGCTGGCGCTGCAGGCGCTGAACGACAAGCTGCTGCGCGACGAGCGCGTCGACACCGCGCTGCTGACGGTGGGCGACGGCGTGGCGCTGGTGCGCAAGCGGTGAGGGGACTTGGGGAGCCTACGGCTCATCTTGCGATACTTTCGATGGCTCGGCGACCGGTTCAAGGTGTGGTGTGGCCAGCTCGCGCAGTTCCTCGAAGTACCGGCGATGAGTTCGCCGCAACGCTTCCTCGGCGTCCGCCTCAAGCAACACAACTTCGATGTGTTCTTGCGACGCGAAGTGGGCCAGTTCCGCCTCGAGCCGATCGTCCTGCGCATGCTCAGCCTGGTCGACGTCGTAGCGTCGGAGGCGCACCAACTGCCCCTTTCTTCGATCGTACTCAACCAGAAACTGCATAGCGCACACTAGCTCGCCAGGGTGTCGAGGATGGTTCGGATCGATTTTGCGATGGTTTCCATTTCGCTTGTGGTTCTACCGACGGTAACCTCGAGGTCTGAGAGTTGCCCAGACTGCTTGGCCACAACCTCGAGCACAGGTTGCGGGACTCTGCCAGGCGGCTGCGCGTTGACCACATCGATCAACTCCCGCAGCTTTGTTGCCTGACTATTGACACGGCTAGCGACGATCTGGCCTTGCTCCAAAGCTGCGACCAGGCTACTCAATCTGTCGAGCGATTCCCGCTGTTCAGGGGTGCCGCCGCCGTATTTGATCGACGGATCCCGAATGTCTGACAACTTTTCCGAGATCTCAGCCCAATGGTGCTGCAAGCTACTGCGCAGCTGAATTTCGACTGGGTTGTCGAAGTCTGAAACGATGTAGTGAACCGCCCGATATCCATGACTCGGTCGACCCCGGCGGTCATCCAACGTTGCCCTGCTAAAAAGGCGCGCAAGCTCCGCAAGTACCCGATCCTGCTCGACAACATCGGTCACGACGATTCGGCAGCCTGCGATGTCCTGCATTTGGGAAAGGCGCACACTCTCGCGCCTCAACTTGTCAACGATCGTTCCTGTTGACTCGCTGGTCGCCCCGTGGGCGAATGTCCCGCTTGTCGCAAGAGTGCCACCACCTTATCGTAGCCGTCGCGCGCGAATCGG
>DASURM010000343.1:0-3834 GCA_036280035.1 Burkholderiaceae bacterium
CGAGCGCATCACGCACGAGCCGCTCGGCGTCGTCGCCAACATCTCGGCGTGGAACTATCCGTATTTCGTCGGCAGCAACGTGTTCGTGCCGGCGCTCGTCGCGGGCAACGCGGTCCTCTACAAGCCGTCGGAATTCGCGACCCTGACCGGCCGGCACATCGCCGACCTGCTGCATGCGGCCGGCGTGCCTGACGACGTGTTCGTTCCCGTCATCGGCGGCGGTGCGACGGGGGCGGCGCTGCTGCGCCAGCCCGTCGACGGCGTGTTCTTCACGGGTTCATACGCGACGGGCGCGAAAATCGCCGCAACCGCCGGCCGACGCATGATCAAGGTGCAGCTCGAGCTCGGCGGCAAGGACCCCGTATACGTCTGCGACGACGTCGACGTGAAGGCGGCGGCCGCCGCCGTCGCCGACGGCGCGTTTTACAACACGGGCCAGTCGTGCTGCTCGGTCGAGCGCATCTACGTGCACGAGGCGATCCACGCGGCGTTCGTCGATGCGTTCGTCGCCGAGGTGAAGTCGTACAAGGTGGGCGATCCGACCGATGAATCGACGTACATCGGCGCGATCACGCGACGGCCGCAGCTCGACGTGCTGCGCCGGCAGGTGGCGGATGCCCGCCGCAAAGGAGCGAAGCTCGTGACCGGTGGCGCCGCGATCAAGCGCAAGGGCAACTGGTTCGCGCCCACCGTGCTGACCGACGTCGACCATTCGATGCTCGTCATGCGCGAGGAGAGCTTCGGACCGATCATTGGCATCCAGGCGGTTGCCGACGACGACGCGGCCATCGAGCTGATGAACGACACCGAGTACGGGCTCACCGCCGGCGTGTACACGCAGGACGCCGCTCGCGCGCGGCGCGTGCTGGCGCGCGTCGCCGCGGGAAGCGTCTACTGGAACTGCTGCGACCGCGTGAGCCCGCGCCTGCCGTGGTCGGGCGTCAAGCATTCCGGCGTCGGCCTAACGCTTTCCACGATGGGCATCCAGACGTTCACGCGCCCGAAGGCGTGGCACCTTCGCAGCGGGGTTCAATAAATCGATGCCCTGGATTGAGGCGTGCCGTTCTGACATTGATTCGTCTGCGAAAGGCATGCGGCGAACGGGCGCAGTCCGCCCGAGGTCAGGCTTCATTGTCTCGGCAGCGACATGGTTACCGCAGGGTACCTACTTGCGCTTCACGACACTTTAGGCAATACGGTCGTGTGAACCGACGCCAATTGGGCCAGCTGCCACCATGCGCAGGACCCGCGCAGTGGCGGCCCCCCGTTCCGCAGCGCGGCGCTGGGTAACGCCAACAACCTCGCCCTGTTCGCCGTCTTCCTGCTCGGCGATGGAGCCGCCGCGCTGCGCCGCATGCCGCAGGACACCGGCGCTCGGCCGCAGGCGGTGCTGATGGTGTCGGCGCACTGGGAAGAGTCCGAGTTCACGGTCCAGTCGCATCCGGCGCCGGGCATGATCTACGACTACAGCGGCTTTCCCGAGCACACCTACGGCATCCGCTACCCGGCCAGCGGATCACCGGCGCTGGCGCAACGCGTGCAGGACTTGCTGCAAGGCGCCGGCATCGCCGGGCGCCGGGACGCCGAACGCGGCTTCGACCACGGCATGTACGCGCCGATGGTCGTGATCTATCCCGAGGCTGACATGCCGACAGTGCAGCTCTCGCTCAAGCGCGGGCTCGACCCGCAGGATCACCTCGCCATGGGCCGTGCGCTTGCGCCGCTGCGCGACGACGGCGTGCTGATCGTCGGCAGCGGCCTGAGCTACCACAACCTGCGCCTATTCGGCCCAGCCGCGAAGCAGCCTTCGGCGGCGTTCGATGCCTGGCTTGGGGAGTCCCTCGCGGCCACCGGCGCATCGCGTTCGGCCGCGCTCGCCGGCTGGCAGCAGGCGCCGTCGGCGCGCCAGGCGCATCCGCGCGAGGAGCATCTGCTGCCGCTGATGGTGGCCGTCGGCGCTGCGGAAGGCGACGCCGCGCACCGGGTCTATCACGAGGACCAGTTCTTCGGCGGCATCACGGTGTCGAGCTGGCGGTTCGGAGCGGCAGCCGGCTGAGCGGCCGCGCGGTGTGCAGGTCTCGCTGACGTCGTCAGCATGCAATCATGGCCGCCATGTTGCAGCGAGGTCTTATGACGCTCGGTCTGCTTGCATCGCTGACGGCTTGCGGCGGCCTGCCGCCGCTCGACGGCCGCAGCGTGTCGAGCGCACCCACCGACACCGAAGACACCCGGCTCGGCCACGCGATCGCGCCGCACGCGGCGCAGCACCCGGGGCTGTCGGGCATCCGCATGCTGCCCGACGCGCACGAAGCCTTCGCCGCGCGCATGCTGCTCGCTGCGCTGCGCGCCGCGGCCGAACGCGGCGTGCGGGTGCGCCTGCTGCTCGACGATAACGGCATCGCCGGGCTCGACGACACGCTCGCCGCGCTGAATGCGCACCCGAACATCGAGGTGCGACTGTTCAACCCCTTCGTCATGCGCGGGTCGCGTGCTCTCGGCTACCTGACCGACTTCTCGCGCCTGAACCGGCGCATGCACAACAAGTCGTTCACCGCCGACAACCAGGCCGCCATCGTCGGCGGGCGCAACATCGGCGACGAGTACTTCGGCGCCGGCGACGGCACGCTGTTCGTCGACCTCGACGTGATCGCCGTCGGCCCGGTGGTGCGCGAGGCTTCTCGCGACTTCGACCGCTACTGGGCGAGCCGCTCGGCCTACCCGCTGGAGCTGATCGTCGCCGCGGTCGAGCCGGCGCGACAGGCCGAGCTGACGGCGCGGCTGGCGCAGGCCGAACGCGAGCCGGCGAGCGCCGCCTACGTGAACGCAATCCGCGAAACCCGGCTGGTGCAGCAACTCGTCGAAGGCCAGCTCGATCTGGAATGGGCGGCCACGCGCATGGTCAGCGACGACCCGGCCAAGGGACTGGGGCGGGTGGCGGACGGTTCGGCCGGCCTGCTGCAGACGCAGCTCGAGAAAGTCATCGGTCATCCGGATGCGGAGCTGGCACTTGTCTCGGCCTACTTCGTGCCGACGGCCGCCGGCACCGACGCGATCGCCGCACTGGCGCGGCGCGGCGTGAAGGTCAGCATCCTGACCAACGCGCTCGAGGCCACCGATGTGGCGCCGGTGCACGCCGGATATGCGAAGCGACGCAAGGCCTTGCTCGACGCTGGCGTCGCGCTGTGGGAGCTGCGCCGCACCACGCCGCGGCCCGAGTCCCGCGGTGGCCTCGGCGGCAGCTCCGCATCGAGCCTGCATGCCAAGACCTTCGTGGTGGATCGCTCGCGCATCTTCGTCGGCTCTTTCAACTTCGATCCGCGCTCGCTCGCGCTGAACACCGAACTCGGCTTCGTGATCAACAGCCCGGTTCTGGCGGGCAATGCCGCGGCGATCTTCGAGCAGGGCCTGCGCGAGCACGCCTACGAGGTGCAGTTGGACGAAGGTGGCCGTCTGATCTGGCTCGAGCAGCGCGGCAGCGAGTTGCTGCGCCACGAGGTCGAGCCCGGCACCGGCTTCTGGCAGCGCGCCGCGGTCTGGTTCCTGTCGCTGCTGCCGATCGAGTGGCTGTTCTAGCGGGGGCGCGACCGTCGAGGCGATGTCATGTCCAGACCCTGGCGCGCGACGCGATCAAGAGCGGCCATGTCGATGTCGACGGCCTGGACATCGTGGCCGCCGACGCGCGGGCCCGCACCGATCGGCCACACGATATTCGCTACACGCTCCTGTTGAACCACAGCAGCGACAGCCCGAGCGCCGCGACGACGAGCACCGCGGCCGCCGCCGCGAACAGCGACGTGATCTCGATGCTCTGGCGCTCGAGCACGAGCTTCGAGT
>DASURM010000344.1:0-3949 GCA_036280035.1 Burkholderiaceae bacterium
ATGGCATTGGCCGAGTCGCTGCTGGCGGCCGAGTTCAACCGCGACGGCCACGCCATCGTCGACCATCGCACCTTCGTCTGCGTGGGCGACGGCTGCTTGATGGAAGGCATCAGCCAGGAGGCGATCTCGCTGGCCGGCACGCTGGGCCTGGGCAAGCTGATCGCGCTGTACGACGACAACGGCATCAGCATCGACGGCGACGTGCGCGAATGGTTCGCCGACGACACGTCGGCGCGCTTTCGTGCCTGCGGCTGGCGCGTGATCGGGCCGGTCGACGGCCACGATTCGACTGCGCTCGACGCCGCGCTGGGCGATGCCGGGCGCGCCTGCGGGGCCGACGCCGCACCCACGCTGATCGTCTGCCGCACCACGATCGGCAAGGGTGCGCCCGCCCATCAGGGCACGGCCGACGTGCACGGCGCACCGCTGGGGGCCGACGGCGTGGCCGCGCTACGCCGTGCCCTCGGCTGGGCCGAGGCGCCGTTCGAGATCCCCGCCGAGCTGCGTGTCGCGTGGGACGCGCGCAAGAGTGGGGCGGCGCGCCAGGCCGCATGGTCGGCGCGCTTCGCGGCCTATGCTGCGGCGCAGCCGCAGTTGGCCGTGGAGTTCCGCCGCCGGATGCGCGGCGAGCTGCCGTGGGACTGGCCCAAGCGCACCGACGCTGCGATCGCGGCGCTGGCGGCTCAGGCCGAACAGGCCGGCAAGCCGATGGCCACGCGGCGTGCGTCGCAGCTCGCCCTCGATGCGTTGGCACCGCTGCTGCCCGAGCTGCTCGGCGGCTCGGCCGATCTGACGGGCTCCAACCTGACCGACTTCAAGGGTCACCGCAAGGCCGGCCCGCGGCGCGCCGGCAACTACCTGAGCTATGGCGTGCGCGAGTTCGGCATGGCCGCGGTGATGAACGGCGTCGCGCTGCACGGCGGCTTGCTGCCCTATGGCGGCACCTTCCTGACCTTCAGCGACTACAGCCGCAACGCGATCCGCATGGCGGCGCTGATGCGGCAGCGCGTGATCCACGTCTTCACGCACGACTCGATCGGGCTCGGCGAAGACGGCCCCACGCACCAGCCGGTCGAGCAGCTGGCGTCGCTGCGGTTGATCCCCAACCTCGATGTCTGGCGGCCTGCCGATGCGCTGGAGACCGCGGTGGCGTGGGTTCACGCGGCGCAGCGCCGCGACGGCCCGAGCGCGCTGGTGCTGTCGCGGCAGGCGTTGCCGATCGTTGCCGGCGCCGGGCAGCGCGCCGCCGCAGCCCGCGGCGGCTACGTGCTGCGCGACGCGGCCGACGCGCAGGCCGTCATCGTCGCCACCGGCTCCGAGGTCGCTCTGGCGCTGCAGGCGCAGGCGCGCCTTGCCCAGGAGCACGGCATCGCGGTGCGAGTGGTGTCGCTGCCATGCAGCCGCGTGTTCGACCAGCAGGACGACGCCTGGCGCGCGGCGGTGCTGCCGTCGCGGCTGCCGGTGGTGGCCATCGAGGCCGGCCACCCGGAGGGTCTGCGCCGCTACGCGGGCGGCGACGGCGCGCTGATCGGCGTGGCGCGCTTCGGTGAATCGGCGCCCGGCCCCGAACTGATGGCGCACTTCGGCATCACCGCCGACGCGGTGGTCGCCGCCGTCCGCGAGCGCGTGACCGGCGCGGCCTTGGTCTCGATACAGGAATAGACAAAGGAGGACGACCCATGCAGGCAGTTCTGTTCGACCTCGACGGCACCTTGATCGACACCGTGCCCGAGCTTGCCGCGGCGGTGAACCTCGCGCTGCGGCGCGAGGGGCTCGACGCGGTGGCGCCGCAGCAGGTGCGCGCGTGGATCGGCGACGGCACGCGGGCGCTGCTGGCCAGGGCCCTGCGCGCGGGCGGCGTGCCGGAAGGCGATCTCGACACGCGCGTGCAGTCGCTGTGGCCGGGCTTCGAGTACGACTACGCGCAGGCCTGCGGCCAGCAGAGCACGCTCTACCCCGGCGTGCGACGCATGCTCGAGCGGCTCCACGGTGCCGGCTTCGGGGTGGGGCTGGTCACCAACAAGGAGTCGGGGTTCGCCCACCGCCTGCTGGTGCGCCACGACCTGAACGCCTGCTTCGACCTGCTGGTGTGCGGCGACACGCTGCCGGTGCGCAAGCCCGATCCGGCGATGCTGACGCACGCGCTGCAGGCGCTGCAGTGCGAGCCGGCGCAGGCGCTGTTCGTCGGCGACTCGGCGATCGACGTGCGCACCGCGCGCGCCGCCGGGGTCGCGGTGTGGGCCGTCACGCACGGCTACGGTGGCCCGCTGCGCGGCGCCGACGCCCCGGACCGGTTCATCGAAGGGTTCGACGAACTGGCACGCACGCTGACGACGCACCGCGGCTTGCGCGTGAGCATCTTCTGATTCGAGGCCCCCCGGCCGCCGCGGCCGATCGCTGACTCGCGCAGGCATCGCGCCCGGGGCGCAGGTGCCTCGCCGCGCGCCGCAGCCGGCTTGATCGCAGGCAATAGGCGGGCGCCTTGCGCAGCCTACATTGGCGCCGATGGACCAACCGAATGCGCCGGGCCGTGAGTGGGTGCTGCGCGCGCGTGGCCTGACCAAGGTCTACGGCAGCGGCTCGGCCACCGTGCACGCGCTGCGCGGCGTCGACCTCGAGGTCGCGCGCGGCGAGTTCATCGTGCTGCTGGGTCCCTCGGGCAGCGGCAAGTCGACGCTGCTCAACATCCTGGGCGGGCTCGACGTGGCCAGCGACGGCGAACTGCGCTTCGGCGACCTGGTGCTCAGCGGCGCCGGCGACGAGGTGCTCACCGGCTACCGGCGGCGCTATGTCGGCTTCGTGTTCCAGTTCTACAACCTGATCCCGAGCCTGACGGTGCGCGAGAACGTGGCGCTGGTGACCGATATCGTCGACGACCCGATGCCGGTGGACGAGGCGGTCGCGCTGGTCGACCTGACGCCGCGGCGCGACCACTTCCCGGCCCAGCTCTCCGGCGGCGAGCAGCAGCGGGTGGCGATCGCGCGCGCGATCGTCAAGCGGCCGCAGCTGCTGCTGTGCGACGAGCCGACCGGTGCGCTCGACTACCAGACCGGCAAGCTGGTTCTCGAAGTGATCGAGCGCATCAACCGCGAGCTGGGCACGACGGCGATCGTCATCACGCACAACGCCGCGATCGCCGGCATGGCCGACCGCGTGCTCCACTTCGGCGACGGCCGCATCCAGCGCATCGATCGCAACCAGCACAAGATCGCGCCGTCGGCGCTGTCGTGGTGAACCGATGACTCCCACGCTCACTGCTCGGGCTGCGGCCCGGTCGATTTGGGAGCGGCCCGGCGCCGACTGAGATGCGCGCGCTCGACCGCAAGCTGCTGCGCGACCTGCTGCGGATGTGGAGCCAGGCGGCGACGATCGCGCTGGTGGTCGCCAGCGGCATCGGCGGCTTCGTGGCCAGCCTGTCGGCGGTGGAGTCGCTGGCCGCGGCGCGCGACCGTTTCTACTCGCAGGGCCGCTTCGCCGAGGTGTTCGCCGTCGTCAAGCGCGCCCCCGAGTCGCTGCAGCAGCGGCTGCTCGTCGTGCCGGGCGTGGCCGACGTGCAGGGCACCGTCGAGCGCATGGTGCGCGTCGACATCGAGGGCCGCAGCGATCCCATCCTCGGCCACCTGATCGGCATCGATCGCAAGGTGCCGCGCCGCATGAACCAGGTGGTGGTCGCCAGCGGGCGCGCGCTCGATGCCGACGCGCCGCACAGCGACGGTGCCATCGAGGCGCTGGTGTCGGCGGGTTTCGCGCAGGCGCACGGCCTGCAGCCGGGGGCACGGCTGACGGCGCTGATCAACGGCAAGCGTCGCACGCTGGTGATGGTCGGCACCGCGTTGTCGCCGGAGTTCATCTTCGCGGGGATGTGGGGCATGCCCGACCTGCGCGGCTTCGGTGTGTTCTGGGTCGATCATGAGGCGCTCGCCGCGGCCTACGACATGCGCGGCGCGAT
>DASURM010000345.1:0-5466 GCA_036280035.1 Burkholderiaceae bacterium
TGCCGGTGGTGCGGTCGCTCAGCACCTCCATCTGCAGCGCCGCCGGAAGCTGCGCGCGCAGCTGCGGCAGCTGCGCCTTGATGGCGTCGACGGTGGCGATCACGTTGGCGCCGGGCTGGCGCTGCACATTCATCACGACCGCGGCGGTCAGCTTGCCCGCGCTGCCCGCCCAGGCGCCGAGCTGCGTGTTCTCGGCGCCGTCGACCACGCGCGCCACGTCCGACAGCCGCACCGGTGCCTGGTCCTTGTAGGTGATGACCAGATCGCGATAGTCGGCTGCGGTGATCAGCTGATCGTTGGCGTTGATGTTGTAGCCGCGCGTGGGGCCGTCGAAGCTGCCCTTGGCGCCGTTGGCGTTGGCCGCGGCGATCGCGCTGCGCAGCGTGTCGATGCCGATGCCCTTGGCGGCCAGCGCCTGCGTGTCGGCCTGGATGCGCACGGCCGGCCGCTGCCCGCCGGCCAGCGTGACCAGGCCGACTCCGCTGATCTGGCTGATCTTCTGCGCCAGCCGCGTATCGACCAGGTTCTGCACCTGGGTCAGCGGCATCGATTCGGAGGTGATCGACAGCGTCAGCACCGGCGCGTCGGCCGGGTTGACCTTGGCGTACACCGGCGGCGCGGGCAGGTCGGCCGGCAGGGTCGACGCGGCGCCGTTGATCGCAGCCTGCACCTCCTGCTCGGCGACGTCCAGCGACAGCGCGAGCGCGAACTGCAGCGTGACGATCGAGACGCCCGACGCGCTGGTGGAGTTCATGCGACTCAGGCCCGCCATCTGGCCGAACTGCCGCTCCAGTGGCGCAGTGACGAGGCGGCTCATTACCTCGGGGCTGGCGCCGGGATACAGCGTCTGCACCTGGATCGTCGGGTAGTCGACCTGCGGCAGCGCCGACAGCGGCAGCAACCGCAGGCCCACCAGGCCCGACAGCACGATGGCCAGCATCACCAGGCCGGTGGCCACCGGACGCTCGATGAAGGGGCGCGACGGGTTCACCGCTCGGGCTGCGCTCGAAGCAGCGTGCTCAAGGCAGCATGCCCGACGCCGCGCGCTCGCCGCGGCGCGGCCGCGACGCCCCGCCGCGCGGCGCGCTCGCGCCAGCGGGCCAGGATGCGCCGCGCGCAGCCAGGTCAGCCGCCAGCTGCACGGTGGCGCCGTCCTTCAGGCGGTCGGCGCCCTCGGTGACCACCGGCTCGCCGGCTTGCAGCCCGCTGGCGATCACCACGCGCTCGGCGGTGGCCGGGCCGCGCTTGACGCTGCGCTGGCTGACGGTCTTGTTGTCGTTGAGCACGTAGACGAAGTCGCCCTCGGGGCCGTTGCGCAGCGCGCTCACCGGCACCACCACCGCATCGGCGAGGGTGCGCAGCTCGAGCTGCAGATTGACGAACTGGTTCGGGAACAGCAGGCCGCTGGTGTTGGCGAAGCGCGCCTTGCCTTTCACGGTGCCGGTGGTGGTGTCGACCTGGTTGTCGAGCGTCGCGAAGCGGCCTTCCTCGAGCAGCCTGGTGCGCGTCTGGTCGAACGCGCGTGCCGGCAGCGGACCGTCGGCCAGCCGTTGCAGCACCTCGTGCACGCGCTCCTGCGCGATCGTGAACTGCACGTCGGTCGGCGACTGCTGCGTGATCACGGCCACGCCGTTGGCGTCGCTGGGGCCGACCAGGTTGCCGGCGTCGACCGTGCGCAGCCCCACGCGGCCGGCCACCGGCGCGACGATGCGGGTGTATTCGACGTTGAGCCGCGCACTGCCTTCGTTGGCACGGTCGGTGAGCACGGTGCCCTCGAGCTGCTTGACCAGCGCCTCCTGCGTGTCGACGTCCTGCCGCGCGATCGAGTCCTGCGCCAGCAGCGTGCGGTAGCGCTCGAGCGTGAGGCGAGCGTTCTGCAGTTGCGCCTCGTCGCGCTCGCGTGCGCCGCTGGCCTGCATCAGCGCCAGCTCGAACGGCCGCGGGTCGATGCGCGCCAGCAGTTGGCCCTTCCTGACCATCTGCCCTTCGGTGAACAGCACCTGCCTCAGCACGCCAGACACCTGTGGTCGCACCGTCACGATGGCGATCGGCGTCACCGTGCCCAGCGAATCGAGCAGCACCGGCACGTCGGCGCGGCGCGCACGCACCACGGCCACCGTGCTCGGAGGCGTCGCGCCACGGCCGCTGAAGCCGCCGCGGCTGCCCGGTGGCGCGACGCCGCCCGGGGGCCGCTGGGTGAGGGTCCACGCCAGCGCGGCCAGCGCCAGCACGCTGGCCACGGCGATCCAGGTACCCAACCGGCGGCGGGGCTTGGTTGGCGCGGAGGCGTGCGCCGCTGGAGGAGGATGGGTCATGGGCAACCGAGGTGGCGATACGATGCCGCGCCCGTGTAAAGGCGGCCAAGCGCGCATTGTTAAGGGATTGTTGCGCGCGAACGAAACGCTGCAGCCGCTCCGCCTGGCCCTCGGCCGCTGGCGGATTGTGCCGCCCGACGACGCCGACCCTGGCGCCCCGAGGCGCGGCCGCGGCCGCTACCATCGCCGCCTCACGAGTCTCCGAACGCGCGCATGGATCGAGTTGTCACCGGTTTTCGTCTGCCCCACATGCTGCTGCCGCGGCCGGGCATCGACCTGCGCAAGTGGGCGGTGATCGCCTGCGACCAGCACACCGCCGAGCCGGCCTACTGGGAGCAGGTGGCGCGCGAAGTCGGCGACGCGCCGTCGACGCTGGAGCTGATCTTTCCCGAGGTCTACCTCGGTGCACCCGATGCGCAGGCGAGGATCGCGCGCATCCGGCAGGCGATGCGGCGCTACCTGGCCGACGGCGTGTTCGTCGGCCACGACGGCGCGGTGCTGGTCGAGCGCACCGTCGGCGGCCGCACGCGGCGCGGCCTGATGCTCGAGCTCGACCTCGAGCACTACGACTACGCGGAAGGCTCGACGAGCCTGATCCGGCCCACCGAAGGCACGATGGTCGAGCGCCTGGCGCCGCGCATCGAGGTGCGCCGCGACGCGCCGCTGGAACTGCCGCACATCCTGGTGCTGATCGACGACCCGCAGGGCACGGTGATCGGGCCGCTGGTAACCGCGCGCAAAGCGCAGCGCCCGCTGTACGAAACCGAGTTGATGGGTGGCGGCGGCCATCTCGCCGGCCACGCGCTCGACGCCGCGCTCGGCGCGCAGGCGGTGCGTTCGCTGCAGGCGCTGGCCGATCCGCAGGCGTTCGCCGCGCGCTATCGAGTGCCCGAGGGCACGCCGCCGATGCTGTTCGCGATGGGCGACGGCAACCACTCGCTGGCCACCGCCAAGGCGATCTGGCGCGAAGCGCGCGCGCGCGTCGGCATCGACCATCCGAGCCGCTACGCGCTGGCCGAGGTGGTCAACATCCACGATCCGGCGCTCGACTTCGCGGCCATCCATCGCCTGCTGTTCGACGTCGCCGAAGACCCGCGGCGCGCGCTCGCGCAGGCGTTCGGCGCGCGCGTGGCCTGCATCGACGTGGCGTCGGCCGCGCAGATGCGCGAGCGCGTCGCTGCCGCGGCGGGCGGCGCGCGCGTCGCGGTCGGGTTGATCGGCCCGGGTGAGCGCTTCTCGGTGGTGGAACTCGCCGATCCGCCGTCGCCGCTGGCGGTGGCGACTTGGCAGCCGTTCATCGACGGCCTGCTCGAGCGCGGGCTCGCGCGCGACGTCGACTACGTGCACGGCGACGCGGCGCTCGAGCGCCTGGCGCTGCAACCGGGCCGCGTCGGCGTGCACTTCGCGGCCATCGGCAAGAGCGAGCTGATGCACCGCGTCGTGCACGAAGGGCCGACGCCGCGCAAGACCTTCTCGATGGGCGAGGCCCACGAGAAGCGCTACTACGTCGAGGCGCGGCGCATCGACGCTTGACGCCGCAGCCGCTCAGGACGCGCGCGGCGGCAGCAGGTACAGCGTCAGCGCGAAGATCACGTAGACCATCAGCAGCAGGACGCCGACGAACCAGGCCGAGCGGCCGGAATTGGTGACCAGCGAAGCCGTCATCGCGGCGATCAGCATCATCAGCACCGCTCCCGGCCAGAACAGCAGATCGATCGGCGCCGGGCCGACCAGGTAGCTGAGCAGCACCAGCAGCGGCGCGACGAAGAGGGCGATCTGCGAGGCGCTGCCCAGCGCGATGCCGACGCTCAGATCGAGCCGGTTCTTGCGCGCGCCGGAGAACGCCGACGCCATCTCGGCGGCACCGCCGACCAGCGCCACGACGATGAACCCGACGAACGCCGGCGTCATGCCGAACGACTTGGCGGCCTCCTGCACCGAAGCGACGAAGATCTCGCTGACCAGCGCCACCAGCACCGTCACCACCGCCAGTGTGGGCAGCGCGAGGCCCAGCGGCCACGGCGCCTCGCCCTCGTCGCCGTGGCCGGCGCTGGCGAACAGCTCGCGGTGCGTCTTCAGCGAGAACAGCATGCTCAGCGCGTAGGCCGCGATCAGCAGCACCGCCAGGCCGAGGCTCAGCCTGGCGGTGAAGGCGCTGGTCTCGACGCCGTCGATGCGCGAGATCGCCGACGGCACCAGCAGCGCCACCGTCGCCAGAAAGAGCAGCGCCGCCTGCACGCGGGCGGTGACGCGGTTGTACTCCTGCGTGTGGTGTTTCAGCCCGCCGAGCAGGAACGACGCGCCGAGCATGAACAGCGTGTTGGTGACGATCGCACCGGCGATTGATGCCTTCACCAGCAGGATCTCGCCGGCTCGCAGCGCCGCCACTGCGATCACCAGTTCGGTCAGGTTGCCCAGCGTCGCGTTGAGCAGCCCGCCCACCGCGTCGCCGGTCTTGGCCGCCACCGATTCGGTGGCATGGCTCAGCAGCGCCGCCAGCGGCACGATGGCCAGCACCGACAGCACGAACAGCAGCGTGTGCGCCCGCGGCGCGGCGTGCTCGCCCACCAGCACGGCCGGCACGATCACCAGCAACCACAGCAACGGCGTGCGCCGCACCTCGTGTAGCAGCGTCTGCATGCGTCCCTCCTTGCCGGCGCGCCTCAGGCGCTGCTGCCTTCCTTGAGCCACTGCGACAGCAGCGTGTAGGCCACCGCCAGCATGACCGGGCCGACGAACAGGCCGATGATTCCCAGCCAGATCAGCCCGCCGATCACGCCGGCGAAGATCAGCAGCAGCGGCAGGTCGGCGCCCTTGCGGATCAGATAGGGCCGCAGGAAGTTGTCGAGCGTGCCGACGATCAGGCTCCACACCAGCAGCGCGACGCCCCAGCCGGTCTCGCCGCTCCAGAAGACCCAGATCACCGCGGGGATCAGCACGATCATCGGCCCGATCTGCGCGATGCAGAACAGCAGCACGAGCGCCGTCAGAAAGCCGGCGAACGGCACGCCGGCCACCGCCAGCCCGATGCCGGCGAGCACGGTCTGCGTCAGCGCGGTGCCGACGACGCCGATCGCGACCGCGCGGATCGACGCGCCGGCCAGCAGCACCACGCGCTCGCCGTTGTCGCCCGCCAGCCGGCGGCCGAAGG
>DASURM010000346.1:0-18861 GCA_036280035.1 Burkholderiaceae bacterium
CCGGGCGTGCGCAGCGCGCGCCGCGGCTGAGCGCGACCGCGCACTGCTAGAATGCCGCGCTCGCAGGCGCGTAGCTCAGCTGGTTAGAGCACCACCTTGACATGGTGGGGGTCGGTGGTTCGAGTCCACTCGCGCCTACCACACCGACGACGGCACCTGCGGGTGCCGTTGCGCTCTTGCAGGGGCGCGCGGGAGCAGCGTCATGCGAATC
Source organism: Burkholderiaceae bacterium (assembly GCA_036280035.1). Taxonomy (GTDB): domain Bacteria; phylum Pseudomonadota; class Gammaproteobacteria; order Burkholderiales; family Burkholderiaceae_C; genus JAEUPI01. Next base: position 212 of record DASURM010000346.1, read on the forward strand.
CGGAATCGCGGCGGCTTTGCGGATGGCTGAGCTCGAGGTCAAGCTGCGCGTGCCCGACGCGGCCTTGCCCTCGCTGCGCGCCGCGCTGCGCGCGCACGGTGCGCGCGCGGTGCGGATGCGGGCGCACTACTACGACACCCCCGACGACGCCCTGGCCAGGGCCGGGGTGGCGTTGCGCCTGCGTCTGGAAGGCCGGCGCTGGGTGCAGACGCTGAAGGCCGCCGGTGAAGGCGTGGCGCACCGACTCGAACACGAGGTGGCGGTGCCCGGCCCGGCTGCGCGCGTGCCGGCGCTCGATCTGGGTCGCCACGACGGCAACGAGGCCGCGGCCGCGCTGCACGCGGCATTGCGCGGCGCACCGGCATCGGCGCTGGTCGAGCGCCACGGCACCGACATCACGCGCCTACGCTGCCTGTTGCGCGACGAGCAAGGCACCGAGATCGAAGCCGCTCTCGACACCGGCGAGGCGCGAGCGGGCGAACGTGCAACCGCGCTCGCCGAAGTCGAACTCGAGCACAAGGGCGGGCCGCTGCAGGGTGTGTTCGACCTGGCGGCAAGCTGGGTCGGCCACGGGGGCCTGTGGCTGTGCACCACCCCCAAGGCCGAGCGCGGCCGGCGGCTGCTGCAATCGCGCGCGCGACCCGTGGCGACTCGTGCGCGCGCCCCCCGGCTCGACCCTGGCACCGATGGCGCCACGCTGCTGCGCGCAACGCTGCAGTCGGCGCTCGAACAGGTGCTGGCCAACGCGAGCGATCTGGCCGAGGGGGTGGGCGCCGCCGAGACGATCCACCAGGCACGCGTCGGCCTGCGCCGCCTGCGCACCGTGCTGCGCGAACTGGCCGCGCTGTCGCCGGCGGTGTCGCCCGATTGGGATGGCGTGCTCGCGGCCGCGTTCACGCAACTGGGCGCGCTGCGCGACGACCAGGCGTGTGCCCTCGCGGTGCAGCCGCTGCTGCAGGCCGCGCACGCGCCGCTGCTGTCGTGGCAGCCGCGGGGCCGGGCCGACCCGGTGGCCTGCGTTCGCGACGCCGCACTGCAGCGCACGCTGCTGGCGATCCTCGCGCTTGCCCACGCCGGCGACGAGCGCTTCGCGGCACTGTCGCCGGCGGCGACGCGCGATTGGCTGGCGCAGCGCCTGGACGATCTGCAACGTCGGATCGCACGCGACGGCCGGCGCTTTCACCGGCTGGCGCCGGAGCGCCAGCACCGCGAGCGCAAGCGCCTGAAGCGCCTGCGCTACCTGGTGGAACTCTCGGTCGATCTGTGGCCGCGCGAGGCCGCGCGCCGCATCCTCGAGCCGCTTGCCGCGGCTCAGGACGCGCTCGGTCATCACAACGACGTGACCGTCGCCGCAGCCGCGTTTCGCGCCGAGGCGGCGCAGCAGCCGGCGGCATGGTTCGCGGCTGGCTACCTCCAGGCGCACCTGGCCGTCACCGCACGCTCGGCGCGCCGCGCGTTGCTCGAGGTGGCACAGGCCAAGCCGTGCTGGCGCTGATGGCCGATCGGCTCAACGTGGCGGGCCGATCATCTGTTCGGGCCTGACCCAGCGGTCGAAGTCCTCGCCGCTCAGACCGCCCACGGCGAGCGCCGCCTCGCGCAGCGACAGCCCATGGTGGTGCGCGTGCTTGGCGATCGCCGAGGCGCGGTCGTAGCCGATGTGCGGCGTGAGCGCCGTCACCAGCATCAGCGAGCGGTCGAGCAGCTCGCGCATGCGCTTGGCGTTGACCTCGATGCCGGCCACGCAGTGCGCGCCGAAGCTGCGCATCGCATCGGCGAGCAGGCGCAGGCTGTCGAGCAGGTTGGCGGCGACCAGCGGCTTGTAGACGTTGAGCTCGAACTGGCCCTGGCTGGCGGCGATCGACAACGCGACGTCGTGGCCGATCACCTGCGTGCACACCATCGTCAGCGCCTCGATCTGCGTCGGATTGACCTTGCCCGGCATGATCGAGCTGCCCGGCTCGTTCTCAGGCAGCTGCAGCTCGCCGATGCCGGCGCGCGGGCCGCTGCCCATCATCCGCACGTCGTTGCCGATCTTGATCAGCGCCACCGCCAAGCCCTTGAGCGCGCCGTGCAGCGCCACCAGCGGCTCGTGGCCAGCCAGCGCGGCGAACCGGTTGCCGGCCGGCACGAACGGGGCACCGAGCCGCTCGGCCAGGCGCGCGGCCACGCGCTGGCCGAACTGCGGATGCGTGTTCAGCCCGGTGCCGACCGCGGTGCCGCCGATGGCCAGCGCGTGCACGGCCGGCAGCGCCTGCCGCAGAGCGTCGGCGGCCAGTGCCAGTTGCGCCTCGTAGCCGCCGAACTCCTGGCCGAGCGTCACCGGCGTCGCGTCCTGCAGGTGCGTGCGACCGATCTTCAGCACGTCGACGAAGGCGGTGGCGCGTTCGCGCAGCAGCGCGCACAGATCATCCAACGCCAGCATCAGCGGACGCACGTGCAGCACGGCGGCCACGTGCATCGCGGTCGGGAACACGTCGTTGGACGACTGGCCGCGGTTGACGTCGTCGTTCGGATGCACGAGCCGCTTCGGGCCGACCTCGCCGCCGAGGTCGAGCGACGCCAGATTGGCGATCACCTCGTTGACGTTCATGTGGCTCTGCGTGCCCGAGCCGGTCTGCCACACCGACAGCGGGAACTCGGCGTCGAACTCGCCGGCGGAGACGCGCGCTGCGGCACGCATGATGGCGCCGGCCTTGGCCGCGTCGAGCAGGCCGAGGTCGAGGTTGACCTCGGCCGCCGCGTGCTTGACCTCGGCGATCGAGTGGATCAGCGCCAGCGGCATGCGCTGCTCGCCGATCTCGAAGAAGCGCAGGCTGCGCGCGGTCTGCGCGCCCCACAGTGCCTTGCGCGGCACCTCGATCGCACCGAAGCTGTCGACCTCGGTTCGCGTGGCCTTGCGGTCGCTTGCGTTCATGCACACGCAGTCTAGGCCGGATCCTTTGCACCCTGCGGCAGCCGGGGAAACCCGGCGCGGCGCTTGGGCGGGGCCCGCCTAGAATCCGGCACCGACAAGGAGCCTCCCGCCATGCCAGCGTCACGCCGCGCTGCATCCCAGGCCGACCCGCAGGGTCCGCGCATCCTGAAGAAGTATCCCAACCGGCGGCTGTACGACACCCGCGCCAGCAGCTACATCACGCTGGCCGACGTGAAGAAGATGGTGCTCGACAACGAGCCGTTCGAGGTGCGCGACGCCAAGACCGGCGAGGAGCTGACGCGCAGCATCCTGCTGCAGATCATCCTCGAGGAGGAGTCCGGCGGCGTGCCGATGTTCTCGACGCAGACGCTGGCCCAGATCATCCGCTTCTACGGCCACGCGATGCAGGGCATGATGGGCCAGCACCTGGAGCGCAACCTGCAGGCCTTCGTCGACCTGCAGCGCCGCTTCAGCGAGCAGGCGCAGGGCATGTTCGACGCCAAGACCTTCACGCCCGAGGCCTGGTCGCAACTGCTGAGCGGGCAGGCGCCGGTGATGCAGAACATGATGGGCAGCTACCTCGAGCAGTCGAAGCACCTGTTCCAGCAGATGCAGGAGCAGATGCAGAAGCACGCCGGCGCGATGTTCCCCGGCATGCCGGGTTTCGGCGGCAAGCGCTGAGGCGCCGGCGGCCCTGCCGCCAGGGGTGGCAGGGCGATTGCCCGACAATCGCGGCATGTCCAGCAGCGAGATCGCCGAGCCGGCCACGCCGGCGCGGGCGCCGACGGTCGGCTTCGTGTCGCTCGGCTGCCCGAAGGCGCTGACCGACTCGGAGCGGATCCTGACGCAGCTCAGCGCCGAGGGTTACCGCACCAGCAAGACGTTCGACGGCGCCGATCTGGTGATCGTCAACACCTGCGGCTTCATCGACGAGGCGGTGAAGGAGAGCCTCGACACCATCGGCGAGGCGCTGTCGGACAACGGCCGCGTCATCGTCACCGGCTGCCTTGGCGCGAAGGAAGGCGAGGGCGGCGGCAACCTGGTGCGCCAGGTGCACCCCAAGGTGCTCGCGGTCACCGGCCCGCACGCGACGCAGCAGGTGATGGACGCGGTACATGCGCACTGCCCGAAGCCGCACGATCCGTTCATCGATCTGGTGCCGGCGCAGGGCATCAAGCTCACGCCCAGGCACTACGCCTACCTGAAGATCAGCGAAGGCTGCAACCACCGCTGCACGTTCTGCATCATCCCGTCGCTGCGCGGCAAACTGGTCTCGCGCCCGGTGGGCGACGTGCTCTCCGAAGCGCGCACCTTGTTCGATTCCGGCGTCAAGGAGCTGCTGGTGGTGAGCCAGGACACCAGCGCCTACGGCGTCGACGTCAAGTACCGCACCGGCTTCTTCGATGGTCGGCCGGTGCGCACGCGCATGGCCGAGCTGTGCGAGCAGCTCGCACGGCTGGCCGAACCGCACGGCGCGTGGGTGCGGCTGCACTACGTGTACCCGTATCCGCACGTCGACGAACTGCTGCCGCTGATGGCTGCAGGTGGCGTGCTGCCTTACCTCGACGTGCCGTTCCAACACTCGCATCCGGCGGTGCTCGAGCGCATGAAGCGCCCGGCCAGCGGCGAGCGCAACCTCGAGCGCATCGAGGCATGGCGCCGCGCGTGCCCGCAGCTGGTGCTGCGCTCGACCTTCATCGCCGGCTTCCCCGGCGAGACCGACGAGGAGCACGAGCACCTGCTGCAGTTCCTGCGCGACGCGCAGATCGATCGCGCCGGCTGCTTTGCCTACTCGGCGGTGGCTGGCGCGGCGGCAAACGAACTATCGGGCGCGCTGCCCGCGACCGTGCGCGAGCAGCGCCGCGCGCAGGTGATGGCGGTGGCCGAGGCGATGTCGGTGCAGCGGCTCGCACGCCGCATCGGCTCGACGTTGCAGGTGCTGGTCGACCATGCTCCCGCGCTCGGGCGCAAGGGCGCCGTGGGCCGCAGCTACGCCGATGCGCCCGAGATCGACGGCAGCGTGCGGTTGCTGCCGCCGGCCAAGGCCTCCACGCGCATCCAGGCCGGCGAGTTCGTGCGCGCCCGCGTGACGGCCACGCAGGGCCACGACCTGATTGCCGAGCCGCTCTGACTGCCACGCACCATGACCGAACCGATCACTCCACTGTCGACCGCACTGATCCACCACGACTATCAGCCGCCGTCGGGGTTCGGCGCGGTGCCGGTGGGCGTGTACAAGGCATCGACGGTGATCTTCCCCAGTGTGGCGGCGCTGCGCGCACGCGACTGGCGCCACAAGACCGGCTACACCTACGGCCTGCACGGCACGCCGACCACCTTCACGCTGGAGGAGCGGCTGGCCACGCTCGAAGGCGGCAGCCACTGCGTGCTGGCGCCCAGCGGACTGGCGGCGATCGCGATGGTCAACATCGCGCTGCTCGCCGGCGGCGACGAAGTGCTGCTGCCTGACAACGTCTACGGGCCTTCGCGCGAGATGGCGCGCACGCTGCTGGCGCAATGGGGCATCGGACATCGGCTCTACGATCCGATGGACGTCGCCGGCTTCAAGGCGATGCTCGGCGAGCGCACGCGCCTGGCCTGGCTCGAGGCGCCCGGCTCGATCACGATGGAGTTCCCCGACCTGCGCGCGCTCGCCCATGCGGCGCGCCAGCGCGGGGTGCTGACCGCGCTCGACAACACCTGGGGCGCCGGCCTGGCACTGAAGGCGTTCGACCTCGGCGAGGGCGCCGCGGTCGACCTGTCGATGCACGCGCTGACCAAGTATCCGTCGGGCGGCGGCGACGTGCTGATGGGCTCGGTAGTGACGCGCGACCGTGCGCTGCACGAGAAGCTGCTGCTGGCGCACATGCGGCTGGGGATCGGCGTGGCGGCCAACGATGTCGAGCTGGTGCTGCGCTCGCTGCCGACGCTCGAGGTGCGCTATCGCGCGCACGACGCGGCGGCGCGCCGCATCGCGTCGTGGCTGCAGAGGCAGCCGCCGGTGCATCGTGTGCTGCACCCGGCCCTGCCCGAGGCACCCGGCCACGAGCACTGGGCCAGCCATTGCCGCGATGCCGCGGGCCTGTTCTCGATCCTGCTCGACGCGTCGCTGCCGGCCGAGCGCGTCGATGCGTTCTGCGATGCGCTGAAGCTGTTCAAGCTCGGCTACTCGTGGGGCGGCCCGGTGAGCCTCGTCGTGCCGTACGACGTGCGCGCGCTGCGCGGCGATGCCAACCGGCACCATGGCCATCTGGTGCGCCTGGCGATCGGTCTGGAAGCGACCGACGATTTGATCGCCGACCTCGCGCAGGCCCTGCGAACGCTGCGCTAGAGGTCCAGCGCGAGCCGGGAGGATTGACAGGTTCGGCCGCGGCTGAAGTAGAGTCGCGCCTTGTGTTGGTTCGGGGAGGGGCCCAATGAACAGCGTCGAAACCTATGACGACCAGGTCGTGCGGCTGTTTCTGCTCGCCTCGGCCGTCTGGGGCATCATCGGCACGCTGGCGGGGATGTACGCGGCCGCCGAACTGGCCTGGCCGTACTGGAATCTCGAGCTGCCGTACCTGACCTTCAGCCGACTGCGGCCCGACCACACCTTCGGCGTGATCTTCGCCTTCGGCGGCTCGGCCCTGATGGGCACCTGCTACTACGTCGTGCAGCGCACCGGCCACACGCGCCTGGCCCTGCCCAACCTGGCGATGTTCACGTTCTGGGGCTGGCAGCTCGCCTGCGTGCTGGCGATGGCGACGATGCCGCTGGGGATCACGCAGAGCAAGGAGTACGCCGAGCCCGAGTGGTTCGTCGACATCCTGATCGCCGTGGTCTGGGTCAGCTTCGGCGTCGTCTTCTTCGCCTCGCTCGCGCGGCGACGAATCCGCCACATCTACGTGGCCAACTGGTACTACGGTGCGTTCATCATCGCGGTCGGCCTGCTGCATATCGTCAACAACCTCGCGGTGCCGGTTTCGCTGACGAAGTCGTACCCGATCTACTCGGGCACCGTCGACGCGATGGTGCAATGGTGGTACGGCCACAACGCGGTGGCCTTCTTCCTGACGGCCGGCTTCCTCGGCATGATGTATTACTTCGTGCCGCGGCAGGCCCAGCAACCGTTGTGGAGCTATCGCTTCTCGATCGTCAATTTCTGGGCGCTGATCTCGATCTACATGTGGGCGGGTTCGCATCACCTGCTCTACACGGCGCTGCCCGACTGGGTGCAATCGGTCGGGATGGCCTTCTCGCTGGTGCTGCTGATGCCGAGCTGGGGCTCGGCGGCCAACGGCTTGCTGACGTTCAACGGGTCGTGGCATCGCCTGAAGGACGACCCGGCGGCCAAGTTCATGGTCATCGCGCTGGTGTTCTACGCCGCCTCGACCTTCGAAGGCTCGATGATGGCCATCAAGACCGTGAACTCGCTGTCGCACTACACCGACTGGACCATCGCCCATGTGCACTCGGGCTCGCTCGGCTGGGTGGCGATGATCACGATCGGTTCGCTCTACGCGATGGCGCCGCGCGCGCTCGGGCGCCCTGCGATGTATTCGCGCAAGGGCATGGAACTGCACTTCTGGCTGCACCTGATCGGCACGCTGCTGTACGTGATCGCGATGTGGATCGCCGGCGTCACCGAGGGCATGATGTGGCGCGCCACGGGTCCCGACGGCACGTTGACCCACGACTTCCTCGCCAGCCTGATCGCCATCAAGCCGCTGTACATCCTGCGCTGGCTCGGCGGCGTGCTGATCTGGCTCGGCATGTGGGTGCTGGCGTGGAACCTCTGGTACACGGCGGCCGACGCGCGCAAGCCGATCATCTCGCCGATCCCGGTGCCCGTTCCCGACCCCGAGCCCGAGCCGCCTGCGGCCGCGCTCGCCCCCGCGCGTTGAGGATCCTGCCATGGCCTTTCGCCATTACGAGTTCATCGAGAAGCACAGCTGGGCGCTCGGGATCCTGACCGCGATCATGGTGTCGCTGGGTGGCCTGGCGGAGATCACGCCGCTGTTCATGGAGGCCAACAAGGTGCAGCCGGCTGCGGGAGTGAAGCCCTACGAGCCGCTGCGCCTCGCCGGCCGCGACATCTACGTGCGCGAGGGCTGCTACCTGTGCCACTCGCAGATGATCCGCGCGCTGCGCTTCGAGACCCAGCGCTATGGGCACTACTCCACCGCCAGCGAATCGGTCTACGACCGCCCGTTCCAGTGGGGCTCCAAACGCACCGGACCCGATCTGGCGCGAGTGGGCGGCAAGTACTCCGACGAGTGGCAGCGCCTGCACCTGCTCGACCCGCGCCACCTCGTGCCGGAGTCCAACATGCCGGCCTATCCGTGGCTGGCGCTGTCGCTGATCGACGGCAAGGACATCCAGCGCCGCATGGGCGTGCTGCGCACGCTCGGCGATCCCTACACCGACGCCGATGTCAAGGGCGCGCCCAAGGCCGTCGTCGGCAAGACCGAACTCGACGCGCTGGTCGCGTACCTGCAGGGCCTCGGCGTCGACAATCTGCCGCAACCGCCGGCGGCGGCAGCGTCGGCCGCCGCGCCTGCCGCAGCCGGAGCGTCGCGATGAATCCGATCTGGGGTCACATGGTCGGTGCGTTCATCGTCGTCTTGATGATCGCATTCATCGGCATCTGGGCCTGGGCCTGGCTGCCGCGGCACAAGCCTGCGTTCAACGAGCTGGCGCGGCTGCCGATGGAAGACGACGGCACGATCGCCACCGAGGCGGAGGTTGACCGATGAGCGAGTTCTGGTCGTGGTGGGTGGTTGTCCTGATCGTCTTCAACCTCGGCATCACCTTCTTCCTGTTCCTGTGGGGCCCGCGCGCCAAGATTCCGGTGCTGGCCGACGGCACCACCGGGCACGTCTGGGCGCACGGCGCGATTCGCGAAGGGCTCCACCGCCTGCCGCTGTGGTGGGTCGTGATCTCGCTGGTCATGTTCATCGCGGCGTTCGTCTACTTCTGGCGCTACCCCGGATTCGGCAACCACCAGGGCTCGCTCGGCTGGACGTCGCACGGCGAGCTGGCGCGCGACACCGCAGCCAACCATCAGCAGTTCGATGCCGCGATGAAGCCCTTCGCCGGCGATTCGATCGAGAAGCTCGCCGGTAACCCCGAGGTGCTGGCTGCGGGCGAGGTGCTGTTCCGCGACAACTGTGCCGCCTGCCATGGGCGCGCGGGCCACGGCAATCAGCAACTCGGCGCGCCGAACCTCGCCGACCAGAACTGGCTGTACGGCAGCGGCGACGCGGTTCTCACCAGCATCCTCGATGGCCGGCGCGGAGCGATGCCGGCCTGGGGGCCGCAGTTCGGCGATGCCGGCGTGGACAACCTGACCCAGTACGTGCTCGGCCTGTCGGGCGCACCGCACGACGCCACCAAGGCCGCTGCCGGCAAGGCCCAGTTCGTCGCCTGCGCGGCCTGCCACGGCCCCGAGGGCAAAGGCAACCCAGCGCTCGGCGCGCCGAACCTGACCGACGCGATCTGGCTCTACGGTGGCGACCCGGAGACCATCCAGACCTCGATCCGCGACGGCCGTGCCGGGATCATGCCGGCCTGGCGCGAGCGCCTGGGCGAAGCCAACGCGCGGCTGATCGCGGCCTACGTCTTGTCGCTGTCGCAACGTGGAACCGCTGCCGCGAAATGAGGGCGTCGGGCGCAGTCCCCGCGACGCGTGGTACCGCCAGGGCATCGTCTGGCTCGCCGCGGCGGTGTTCGCGTTGTCGATCGCCGGCTGCATCTGGCTGCTCGTCGTCGGGCAGCGCTACGCCGATCCGCCGCTGCCGATTGCGACCCCGCAGGTCCTGAAGGTTCCGGTCGCGCGGCCGCCGGCGCCGGAGGCGCCGTCGTGAACGCGTGCTGGCATTGCGGCGAGCCGCTGCCTGCCGATCCGCCACAAGCGCGCGTCGCCGGCGTCGCGCACGCCGTGTGCTGCGGCGGCTGCCGCGCCGCCGCCGAGTGGATCGACCAGCTCGGCCTGGCCGACTACTACCGCCTGCGCAGCGCGCCCGCGCCCCGTGCCGAGCCGCAGGAGCTGCAACGCAGCGCGCAGGTCTGGCGGCGCGAGGAGCTGGCACGCCACGTCGTGCGCACGCTCGACGCCGGGCATCGCGAGGTGCTGCTGCTGATCGACGGCATCCGCTGCTCGGCGTGCGTGTGGTTGATCGAGCGCACGCTCGGCGCCGTGCCAGGGGTGATATCGGTGCAGGTCAACGCCGCGGCGCGGCGCGCGCGCATCGTCTGGGATCCGGTGCGCGCCGACCTCGCGGCGATGCTGGCGGCGCTGGCGCGCACCGGCTACTCGGCGTTGCCGCTCGATGCTGCGGCGCTCGACGACTCGCGCCGCCGCGAATCGCGCGCGGCGCTCAAGCGCCTGGTCGTCGCCGGGTTCGGTGCGATGCAGGCGATGATGTACGCCAGCGCGCTGTACCTGGGCGGGGTCGACGCGATGGATGCGGCCACGCGCGATGCGATGCGCTGGCTCGGACTGCTGGTGGCCACGCCGGTCGTGTTCTATTCGGCGCGGCCATTCTTCGGCGGCGCCTGGCGCTCGCTGCGCGCACGCTCGCTCGGCATGGACGTGCCGGTCGCGCTCGCGATTGCGCTGATCTACGGCGCCAGCGTGATCGAGGCGGTGCGCGGCAGCGGCGAGGTCTACTTCGATTCGGTCAGCATGTTCGTCTTCTTCCTGCTGGTCGGGCGCTATCTGGAAATGCGGGCGCGGCACCGCGCCGGCCATCTCGCCGACGCAATGGCACGGCTCACGCCCGCGTTCGCCGACCGGTTGTGCACCGACGGCAGCGTCGAGCGCATCGGCGCGATCGAACTCGTGCCCGGCGACCGCATCCAGCTCGCGCAGGGCGAGCGCGTGCCCGCCGATGCCGTGCTGGAGAGCGCAGCCTGCCGCGTCGACGAATCGCTGCTGAGCGGCGAATCGACCCCGATGCGCAAGACCGGCGGCGACGCCCTCACCGGCGGTAGCCTGGTTCTCGACGGCCCCGCCGTGGCCCGCGTCACCCGCGTCGGTGCCGACACCGCGCTGGCCGGCATCGTTGCGCTGGTGGCGCGCGCGCAAAGCGAACGGCCGCGCCTGGCTCAGGCGGGCGAGCGCGCCGCCGCCGGGTTCGTCGCCCGCGTGCTGGCGCTGGCGGTGCTGTGCGCGATCGGCTGGAGCGTGGTCGACCCCGCGCGCGCGCTGACCGCGACGCTCGCCGTGCTGGTGGTGTCGTGCCCGTGTGCCTTCGCGCTGGCCGTTCCGGCGGCGTTGACACGCGCGGTGTCGGTGCTGGCCGCGCGCGGCGTGTTCGTCGTCCACGCCGACGCGATCGAGAACCTCGCGCTGGCCACGCACGCGGTGTTCGACAAGACCGGCACGCTGACCGACGCCGAGATCGAGGTCGCCGCGATCGACGCCGTCGATGCCGGCGGCGCGCTCGCAGCGGCAGCGGCGCTCGCGCGCGGCAGCCGCCACCCGATCGCGCAGGCGCTCGCGCGCGCCGCCGAGGGGCTGCCGCAACGGCTTGCGATCGATGTGCGTGCGGTCGCCGGCGAAGGGCTCGAAGGCTCGATCGATGGACGACGCCATCGCCTCGGGCAGCGTGCGTTCGCAACTGGCGCGGCGGGCGAGTTCGCCGACGACGATGCGGTGATCCTCGCCGACGACGAGCGCATCGTCGCGATGTTCCGCCTGCGCGAGCGCGTGCGCGCCGGGGCGCGACAGGCGCTCGATGCGTTGCGTGACGACGGCGTCGCGATCGAGATCGCCAGCGGCGACGCGAAAGACAAGGTTGCTGCGGTGGCCGACAGCCTCCGGGTGGGGCGCTGGCATTGGCGCATGCGCCCGGCGGCTAAGCTCGAGCGGCTGCGCGAACTGCGCGCCGCGGGCGCGCGCGTCGTCGCGGTCGGCGACGGCGTCAACGACGCGCCCGTGCTGGCGGGCGCCGACGTCGCGATCGCACTCGCGTCGGGCGCCGAACTGGCGCAGGCGGCCGGCGACATCGTGCTCGACGGTTCGCGCCTGCCGGCAATCGCGCAGGCGCGGGCCGTTGCCCGCCAGACGCTCGCCGTGCTGCGCCAGAACCAGCGCTGGGCGCTCGGCTACAACCTGGCCGTGGTGCCGCTCGGCGCGCTCGGGTTCGTGCCGCCGTGGCTGGCGGCGATCGGCATGTCGGCGAGTTCGCTGATCGTGATCGCCAACGCGCTACGCATCGGCCGCCATCAGCCGGTGGCGCGCCCGACTGCGATGCCGGCTTCGGTGGGTGCGCACCCGTGAGCATCCTGGTCGTGCTGATCCCGTTGTCGATCCTGGTGCTGGTCGGCGCCGGCGTCGCGTTCTTCTGGGCAGTCGAGCACGATCAGTTCGACGACCTGGAGACGCCGCGGCTGCTGCCGTTGCTTGATCCCCCTGCGCCCGGGCCGACCGATCCGTCGGCGGCGCCGAAGGACGCCACCCCGTGAGCGCTCCGCTCACGCTGGCCGCCGCGCTGCTGCTCGGGCTGGCCGCGAGCGGGCATTGCCTGGTCATGTGCGGCGGCATCTCGGCCGCGCTGGGCCTCGCCACCGCCCAGGGGCCGAGCGGACGGTCGCGCGCGCTGCTGTTGATCGGCTACCAGCTCGGCCGCGTCGCGTCGTACACGCTGGCCGGTCTGCTGCTCGGCGGTGCGCTGGGGGCGCTGATCGGCTGGCTCGACATCGAGGCGGTGCGGCGCACGTTGCGCGCGGTTTCGGCGCTGGCGCTGCTGCTCGGCGCGTTGGTCGCTTTCGGTCGCGTGCGCGACCCGGGTTTCGGCGTCGGTCAGCGCCTGTGGCGTCGCATCGCGCCGCTGGGCAAGCGCCTGCTGCCGGTGACCAGCGTGCCGCGCGCGCTGGCGTTCGGCATGGTCTGGGGCTGGATGCCGTGCGGCTTCGTCTACACCGTGCTGACGATCGCGGCCTTGCAAGGCAATGCAGCGGACAGTGCGGCGACGATGGCCGCATTCGGCCTGGGCACGCTGCCGTCGATGCTCGTCGCCGCGTTCGGCGCCCGGCGCATCGCCGGCCTCGGCGCGCACCCCGCGGCGCGCCGAGGCGCCGGCATGGTGCTGCTGGTCAGCGCGATGCTGACGCTCGTCGGCCCGTGGCTGCCGATGCCGTGGATGGAAGCCTGGCTGCCGTTCGTCTGCCGAACGCCTTGACGCGCTGGCCGGGCAATCACAGCGCTGCGGTGGAGTTGGCGGCGCGAAGGGCTTCGAGCGTCGGTCAGGAGGCGAGCTGCCGCGCCGCGGGGCGCGGCAGCAAACCCATCGCGAGCGCGGTGCCGGCCAGGATCACCGCCGCACCGATCACCATCGACGGCGTCAGCGCCTCGTCGAGGACGAGCCAGCCGAAGAAGGCCGCGAACAGCGGGATCAGGAACGTCACCGCGCTGGCGTTGGTCGCTCCGGTGTGGGCGATCAAGCGGAAGTACAGGATGTAGGCAACGCCGGTGCACAGCACGGCCAGCAGCGCCAACGCGATCCAGGCAGTGGCGCCTGGCGCGGCGACGGGGCGCAGCCACAGCGCCGGCGCGGCCAGCACGATCGCTGCCGACAGTTGGCTGCCGGTGGCCAGCGCCATCGGCGGCACGCCGGCCAGGCGCTTTCTCGCGAAGCATGCGGCGTAGCCGTACAGCGCGGTGGCGCCCAGGCACGCCGCGATCGCCAGCGCCGCGCTGACGCCGTGTTCGTTGGTGGCGAGGCCGGCCTTGTCCCACGCCAGTCCGACCACGCCGGCCAGACCGATCGACAAACCCAGTACGCGCATCGGCCCCAGCCGTTCGTGCAACCACAGCGCGCCGATCGCCGCGGCCCACAGCGGCGTCGCGGCGTTGAAGATCGCCGACAAGCCGGAGTTGATCGCCAGCAACGCCACGCCGTACAGCGAGAACGGCAACGCCGAGTTGAGCACGCCGACCACCGCGATCGCGCGCCAGTGCGCGCGCAGCGCCGCGGCCTGACCGCGCCACGCGAGGATCGGCAGCAGGAACAGCGCCGCGCCCGTGCAGCGCAGCGCCGCCAGCGCCACCGGCCCGAACTCGGCCGCGCCGAGCCGGATGAACAGGAACGAAGCGCCCCACAGCGCGGCCAGCATCAGCAGGTCGGCAAGGTCGCGTGGCCTCATCGGATTCGCGCGCTCACACCAGCAGCACGCCTTCGTGCTGCAGCAGGTACTCCTTGCGGGGCAGCCCGCCGGCGTAGCCGGTCAACGAGCCGTCGCTGCCGATGATGCGGTGACACGGCACGATGATGGCCACCGGGTTGCGCCCGATCGCCGCGCCGACCGCGCGCGAGGCGTGCGGCGCGCCGATCCGCCGCGCGATCTCGCCGTAGGTGCTGGTGTCGCCCGGCTTGACGTCGAGCAGCGCCTTCCACACGGCGCGCTGGAACGGCGTACCCTGCGGATCGAGCGCGACGTCGAAGCGCGCCGGGCCGTGCCAGTAGCGCTCGAGCTGCCGCGCTGCCGCGGCGATGAACTTGTTGTTCGGGTCCACCGCAACGTCGAGGTCGGTGTCGTAGTGCGCCTCCTGCTCGAACAGCAGGAACGCCAGCCCCTTGTCGGTGGCTGCCAGCGTCAGCGGGCCCACGGGGGAATCGAGGCGCGCCTGCGCCACCAGTCGATCGGTCTTCACGAGTTTCTCTCCAAACTTTGCCACAGCCGCATCACTGCATAGCTGCGCCAGGGTTGCCAGGCTTGCGCCTGCGCGGCGGCCGCTGCGGCGTCGCGCGTGTGCAGCGCATTGAGCACGCCGATGTCGGTGGCCGGAAAGGCATCGGGCCACGACAGCACGCGCATCGCGATCACCTGCGCCGACCACTGCCCGATGCCCGGCAGCGACTGCAGGCGCTGCAAGGTCTCCTGCAGCGGTGCGGCGCGGTGCAGTTCGAGCGTGCCGTCGCACACGGCAGCGGCCAGCGCCCGCAGCGCCGCGACGCGCTGGCGCACGATGCCCAGGCTGCCGATGGCCTCGGCGTCGGCACGCGCAATCGCCTCCGGCAACGGAAACTGCCGCCGCAGGTCGGCGAACGGCGTGCTCGCGGCGTCGCCGAAGCGCTCGACCAGCCGCGAGGTCAGCGTGCACGCCGCCTTCACCGTGACCTGCTGGCCGAGCACCACGCGCACTGCGGTCTCGAAGCCGTCGAACGACCCTGGCAGGCGGATGCCGGGGCGCGGGTCCAGCGGCATCGCCGCCAGCACGGCATCGACGCGCGTCGGGTCGGCGTCGAGGTCGAGCGCCTGCCGCATCCGCTGCACCAGCGCGCCGGTTGCCGGCGCCAGCTCGGGCGCCAGCGCCAGCTCGACCTCATGGCGCAGCGGCACGAAGCGCCACGCCATCCACCCCGCGAGCAATCGGCCGCGATGCGGCAGCGTGATCGTTCGATGCATGCCGTGCGCGTCGACCACCTCGACGCCCGGCAGCGCGCGTGCCGCGAAGAAGCGCAGCAGCGCGTCGTGCTGGTAGGGCGGCCGGTAGGCCAGGCGCAGCTTCAGCGGAGTGCCCGCCTCGCGTTGGGTCGCGTCGTCGTCGCGGGCGCGACGCAGGCCGCTCGGGTTCATGCGGTAGCGCTCGGCAAACGCGGCGTTGAAGCGGCGCAGGCTCGCGAAGCCGCTGGTCAGCGCCACCTGCGTCACCGGCAGCGCGGTATCGGTCAGCAGCTGCTTGGCCAGCAGCAAGCGCTGCGTCGTCAGGTAGTCGATCGGCGCGACGCCGACGTGCTGCTGGAAGATGCGCCGCAGGTGCCGATCGGTGACGCCCAGCCGTTGTGCCAGCCGCGGCATCGACAATGCCTGCCCGTCGTGCGCGGCCTGTTCGATCAGACGCGCCGCCTGTTGTGCCAGGGCCTGCGACGAATCCATCAGCGACAGCCCCGGCGCCAGCTCGGGACGGCAACGCAGGCACGGTCTGAAGCCGTGCGCCTCGGCCAGCGCCGCGTTGGCGAAGAAGCGGCAGTTCTCGCGCCGCGGCAGCCGCACGCGGCACACCGGCCGGCAGTAGACCCGCGTCGTCGTGACGCCGACGAAGAAGCGCCCGTCGAAGCGCGCATCGTGCGTGCTGATGGCGCGATAGGCGGCGTCGTCTTGCAGGGTCATGTGCGCATGATAGGTCGCTCGTGCCGCGGCACTCGCCGTTTTCGGACGCGTGCCTGCCCCCGTGTCGGAAACCCGCTCGCCCCATTCGCGCTCCGATCCAGGGGGTGCCGGGCCGGTGCGAGCCGCTGCCTACAATCGCGCGTTTCGTCGCAACCTCGCAGAGACAGCAGCGCGAATGAATCCAGCGTCCAGCGTATTCAAGGCCTACGACATCCGCGGCATCGTCGGGCAGACGATCGACGAGACGTTCGCCGAGCACCTCGGGCGCGCTTTCGGCAGCGAGGCGGTGGCCGAAGGGGAGCGCGCCGTCGCCGTGGGCCGCGACGGGCGGATCTCGGGCCCCGCACTGCTCGCAGCGCTCGCGCGCGGGCTGATGTCGACCGGGCTCGACGTCGTCGACCTCGGCGCCGTGACGACGCCGATGCTGTACTACGTGGCGGCCACGCGCGGGCGCCACGGCTGCCACTCGGGGATCCAGGTCACCGGTAGCCACAACCCCAAGGACTACAACGGCTTCAAGATGGTCCTCAAGGGCCGCGCCATCTACGGCGACGAGATCCAGCGCCTGCGCCAGCGCATGCAGCGCGAGGATTACGTGCGCGGCGCCGGGCGGCTGGGCAGCATGGCGATCGTAGGCGAGTACACGCGGCGCATCGTCGCCGATTGCAAACAGGCGCGGCGCATGCGCATCGTGGTCGATTCGGGCAACGGCATCCCGGGCGCATCGGCGCCGGGGATCCTGCGCGCGCTCGGCCACGAGGTGATCGACCTGTACTCGCGGGTCGATGGCGATTTTCCGAACCACCACCCGGATCCGAGCAAGCTCGAGAACCTGGCCGATCTGATCAAGGTCGTGCACGCCACCGAGGCCGAACTCGGGCTGGCGTTCGACGGCGACGGCGACCGCCTCGGCGTCGTGACGCGCGACGGGCAGGTGATCTTCCCCGACCGCCAGCTGATGCTGCTGGCGCGCGACGTGCTCGCGCGCAATCCGGGTGCGACGGTCCTCTACGATGTCAAGTGCAGCCAGCGGCTGGCCGACGATATCCGCGCCGCCGGCGGCGTGCCGATGATGTGGAAGACCGGCCACTCGCTGATGAAGGCCAAGCTCAAGGAGGAGGGCGCGCCGATCGCCGGCGAGATGAGCGGCCACATCTTCTTCAACGAGCGCTGGTACGGCTTCGACGATGCGACGTACACCGCGGCGCGCCTGCTCGAGGTCGTGTCGCGCAGCAGCGACCCGAGCGCGGCGCTCAATGCGCTGCCGACTTCGTTCGCCACGCCGGAGCTCAACGTGCCGTGCGCCGAGGGCGAGCCGGCGCGCGTGATCGACGAACTGCGCGCACGCGCGCGCTTCGACGATGCGCGCGAGGTCACGACGATCGACGGCCTGCGCGCCGACTACGCCGATGGCTTCGGCCTGGTGCGCGCGTCGAACACCACGCCGGTGCTTGTGCTGCGCTTCGAAGGCCACACGCCGCAGGCGCTGCAGCGAATCGAGCACGCCTTCATGGCGGCACTGCGCGCGGTGAAGCCCGACGCGCAGGTTGCGAGCGCCGCACACTGATGGCGCCGAGACCGCAGACGCGATGATCGCGCGCGCGCTGTGGTCGCTGCTGCTGCGCCTGGCGCTGCCTTTGGTGTTCGTGCGCCTGTGGTGGCGCGCGCGGCGCGAACCGGGCTACCGGCTGGCGTGGCGCGAGCGGCTGGGGTTCGGGGCGGCGAGCGAGCCCGGGGCGCTCTGGGTGCACGCGGTGTCGCTCGGCGAGACCCGTGCCGCCGGGGCGCTGATCGACGCTTTGCGTGCACTACGCCCGGGCATGCGCCTGCTGCTGACCCACGGTACGGCGACCGGGCGCGAGGCCGGCCGGTCGTGGTTGCGCGACGGCGATCGGCAGTGCTGGCTGCCGTACGACACGCCGGGCGCAGTGCGCCGCTTCCTGCGCCGGCAGCGGCCGGCGATCGGGGTGCTGATGGAAACCGAAGTCTGGCCCAACCTGATCCATCAGGCCGCTCGACTCGGCGTGCCGATGGTGCTGGCCAACGCGCGCCTGAGCGAGCGCAGTGCGCGCCGCGGCCGGCGCTTGGCGGCGCTGATGGAGCCTGCGGCGGCCGAGCTCGCGCTGGTGCTGGCGCAGTCGCACGACGATGCGCAGCGCATGCGCATTGCCGGCGCGCGCGACGTCGAGGTGTGCGGCAACCTGAAGTTCGACATGACACCCGACCCGGCGCTGGTGGCGCGCGGTCGCGCCTGGCGCAGCGCGCTGGCGCGCGAGGTGGTGCTGATGGCCAGCAGCCGCGAAGGCGAGGAGGCGCCGCTGCTCGACGCCTGGCGCGCGCAACCCGAACCGCGGCCGCTGCTGCTGCTGGTGCCGCGGCATCCGCAGCGGTTCGACGAAGTCGCGCACCGGGTACGAGACGCCGCGCTGTCCGTCGCACGGCGCAGCGACTGGGGCGACCAACCGCCGGCCGAACACGCGACGAATGACGTCTGGCTCGGCGATTCGATGGGCGAGATGCCGCTGTACTACGCGGCGGCCGACGTGGCGCTGCTCGGCGGCAGTTTCGCGCCGCTGGGCGGACAGAACTTGATCGAGGCCGCGGCGTGCGGCTGTCCAGTGGTGATGGGCCCGCACAC
>DASURM010000347.1:0-4891 GCA_036280035.1 Burkholderiaceae bacterium
CGAGGCGCGGCGTCTGTACCGCGAGCGGCGCGCGTACGCGCAGCCGGCGCCGATCACGATGGCCGAGGTGCGCGACCTGAGCGCGAGCGGCCCGCACGGCCCGATCGGCCTGCGCCTGTACCGGCCCAGCACTGCGCCGTCGCCGGCGCCGGTGCTGGTGTATTACCACGGCGGCGGTTGGACGATCGGCGATCTCGACACCCACGATGTGTTGTGCCGCGAGCTGGCGCACCGTGCCGGCTGCGCGGTGGTGGCGGTCGACTACCGGTTGGCGCCGGAGCATCGCTTTCCGGCGGCGGTGGACGATAGCCTGGCGGCCACGCGCTGGGTGCAGCGCGAAGCGGGCGCATTGGGCCTCGATGCGTCGCGGCTCGCGCTCGGCGGCGACAGTGCCGGCGGCAACCTGGCTGCGGTGACCGCGATCGCGCTGCGCGACGGCGGCGGTCCGACGGCGTTGCTGCAGGTCTTGATCTACCCGGGCACCGACATGCGCGCAGTGGCGCCGTCGCACAGCGTGAACGGTCAGGGCTACATGCTGACCAGCGACTCGATCACTTACTTCCGCGGCCACTACATGCCCGATCAGTCGCAGTGGCCCGACTGGCGCGCATCCCCGCTGCTGCACCCCGATCTCTCGCGGCTGCCGCCGGCGCTGATGATCACCGCGGGCTTCGATCCGCTGCGCGACGAAGGGCGGCAGTACGCCGACAAGCTGTCGCAGGCGGGCGTGCCGGCGCAGTACGTGTGCTTCGAGCGCCAGATCCACGGTTTCATCACGATGGGCCGCGTGATCGACGAGGCGAACACCGCAGTGGCGCTGTGCGCGCAGATGTTGCAGCGGGCGCTGCGCTAGTCGCGACGGGTTGATGCCCGGCCGTCGCAAGTCGTGCTGAACCGCAGCGGAAGGCGAGCATGATCGACAAGGTCTCGCCCACGGTCGCGCAGGCGCTGGCCGGCGTGCGCGACGGCGCCACGGTGCTGATCGGCGGCTTCGGTACCGCGGGCATCCCCGACGAGCTGATCGACGGGCTGATCGAGCAGGGCGCGCGCGACCTCACGGTGGTCAACAACAACGCGGGCAACGGCGAGGCCGGGCTGGCCGCGCTGCTCGCCGCAGGGCGCGTGCGCAAGATCATCTGCAGCTTTCCGCGCCAGGCCGACAGCCAGGTGTTCGACGGCCTGTACCGCGCCGGCCGCATCGAACTCGAGTTGGTGCCGCAGGGCAACCTGGCCGAGCGCCTGCGCGCCGCCGGGGCCGGCATCGGCGCGTTCTACACGCCCACGGGCTACGGCACCGAGCTGGCGCAGGGCAAGGAGACGCGCGTGATCGACGGCAGGCCGCATGTGCTGGAGTACCCGATCTACGGCGACCTGGCGCTGATCAAGGCCGAGGCCGGCGACCGCTGGGGCAACCTGGTGTATCGGATGGCGGCACGCAACTTCGGCCCGGTGATGGCGATGGCGGCGACGTTCACCGTGGCCTCGGTGCACCGCATCGTCGAACTCGGCGCGCTCGACCCGGAGGCCATCGTCACGCCGGGCATCCACGTGTCGCGGATCGTGCAGGTTCCGCGCGTCGCCACGCGCGCAGGCGGGTTCAAGGCAACGGCCTGAAGGAGCGTGCGCGGTGGGCTACCAACGACGCAGCAAGATCGAACTGGCGCGGCGCGTGGCGCGCGACATCCACGACGGTGCCTACGTGAACCTGGGCATCGGCATGCCCACGCAGGTGGCCAACCATCTGCCGGCTGGGATCGAAGTCGTCCTGCACAGCGAGAACGGCATCCTCGGCATGGGCCCGGCGCCGGCGGCGGGCCACGAGGACTATGACCTCACCAACGCCGGCAAGCAACCGGTGACGCTGCGGCCCGGCGGCGCGTTCTTCCACCACGCCGACAGCTTCGCGATGATGCGCGGCGGCCACCTCGACATCTGCGTGCTCGGCGCGTATCAGGTCTCGGCCACCGGCGACCTGGCCAACTGGAGCACCGGCGAGCCGGGGGCGATTCCGGCCGTCGGTGGCGCGATGGATCTCGCGATCGGCGCCAAGCAGACCTGGGTGATGATGGACCTGCTCGACAAGCAGGGTCGCAGCAAGCTGGTCGAGCGTTGCAGCTATCCGCTCACCGGCATCGGTTGCGTCAAGCGCGTCTACTCCGACCTCGCCACGCTGGCGTGCACGCCGCAGGGGCTGCTGCTGATCGACACGGTCGACGGTCTCGGGCACGACGAACTCGAGCGATTGATCGGGCTGCCGGTGGCGCGCTGAGTGCGTGGCCGGGCTTGCCCGGCCCTGGGGGCGCTCAGAACCACAAGTCGGCCACGCATCGGTGGTCGCGCGGAAGATCCTCGAATGCATCGAGCCCATCGAAGTGGTCGATCGGCAGATGGGCGATCGGTTCGGGCTCGGTCAGGCGAAGGTTGACGGCCATTCTGCGGCGGCCGTCTTCACCGGCGTTGCGTGCTCGCCAGTACGCGACACAGCCGCAGTTCGGGCAGAAGTGGAACTCGATGGCCTTGCCGCGGATGTAGGGCTTGGTGTTTCCGGAGACGGCGATGCCTTCGTTCTCGAAGTCGTAGGCCACAGCGCGCCGTACCTGCGGCAGACGGTGCAGTTGCAGGCAGTGGCGGATTCAGGCAGCGGCTTGAACTGCCACTTGACGGAGCCGCAGTGGCACGTGCCTTCGATCATCGGCGCTCCTGTTGGCGTTAGGGCTGTATGAATGTACAGTATCTTCGTGGAGCTGTCACCCGATCAGCCATGCCGTGCGCCCGAGGCCGCCTCGCTGCTGGCGCACACGCTGGCCCGTGCCATGCAGTGCGACACGCCATTGCGGCGGCCGGATCCGCCCGAGTCATTGCGCGACGCGCTGTGGCGCGCGCATCAACTGGGCCGCTCGCGTTGCGCTTGCACCCCCAGCGGCTTTGCTGCGCTCGATGCCGAGTTGCCCGGCGGCGGTTGGCCGCACCGCGCGCTCACCGAGCTGCTGGTGCCGCACCCGGGCCTGGGCGAGTTGCGCTTGCTGGTGCCGGTGCTGTCGCGCATCGTGGGCACAGGCGCGCCCGCGGGCGATGAGTCGGGCAGTCGCTACGTGATGCTGTTCGATCCGCCCGCTGCATTGTGCGGCTGGGCGCTGGCGCAGCTCGGCGTGAATGCGCAGCAACTGCTCGTGGTGCATGGGCGCGAGGGTGCGCGCGGCGCGCATCTGCGCTGCCTGCTGCCCAGCGCCGATCTGCTGTGGGCGTTGGAGCAGGCGCTGAAGAGCGGCCACGTCGGCGCGGTGCTGGCCTGGTTACCGTCGTGTCTGAAGGCCGACGTGCTGCGCCGCCTGCAGCTCGCCGCGCAGGCGCACGAGGGCCCGGTGTTCCTGTTCCGCGAGGTGCAGGCGCGCAGCCGGCCGAGCGCGGCGCCGCTGCGCCTGCTGCTGCAAGGCGCGGGCATCGATCGGCTGGCGCTGCGGGTGCTGAAACGGCGCGGCCCGCCGCTGGTGCAGCCGCTTCGGCTGGCGCTGCCGCCGGTGCTCGGCGAGCGGCTGCGTGTGCGCGGCGAGGCGCGCGCGGCGGCATCGGGGATGCCTCGGGTGCCGCAGCCAGCGGCATTGCAGCCGTCGCAATCCGGTCGCGTGGAAGCGCCGTGATGCGGCAGGAGCGTGTGCCGTGTTGTGGATCGCCGTGCACCTGCCGCAGTTGTCGCTGGAGTCGTTCGCCGCCACGGTGAACCCGGCGTGGCGCGAGCGGCCGATGGCGCTGATCGAGGCGCACCGCATCACGCACGTCGATGCGCGCGCGGCGCAGCTCGGCATCCAGCCGGGTGCCAGGCGCAGCACCGCGCTCGCGCTGGCGAGCGACCTCGTGCTCGGCCAGGTCGATGCGGCGCGCGATGCGCCGGCGCTGCAGTCCGTGGGCCATGCGGCGCTCGCGTTCACGCCGATGGTGTGCATGCAGGGCGCCGATACGGGCACGGTCGAGCCGGTGGTGCTGCTCGAGGTGCAACCGAGCCTGCGCTGCTTCGGCGGTCTGCGGCCGTTGCTCGAACGCCTGCAAGCTGCGCTCGAGCCGCTCGGCCACGCGGTGCAGATCGCGAGCGCGCCCACCGCGCTCGGCGCGGCGCTGCTCGCGCGCTGGCGCGACGATCTGGTGCGCGGCCCGCACAGCATGGACCTGGGCGCGTTGCGGCAACTGCTCGACGACGCGCCGGTGTGGCTGCTCGGCCCTGGGCGCGAGCATCGGGAGGCGCTGCAAGGCATGGGGCTGCGCCGCCTCGCCGATCTGCGCCACCTACCGCGCGCCGGGCTGGCGCGGCGCTTCGGCCCCGTGCTGCTGGCCGAGCTGGATCGTGCACGCGGCGATGCGCCCGACCCGCGCGAGCCGATGGCCTGCCCGCCGGTGTTCGAGCAGCGCATCGAGTTGTTCACGCGCGCCGAGAGCGTGGAGCAGATGATGGCCGGCGCGCGCGTGCTGATCGCGCGCCTGCTGGCGTGGGCGCGCGTGCGCTGTGCGCGCGTGGCCGCCTTCACGCTGCGCATGCACCACGAGACCCACCGGCGGCGCGATATCCAGCCGAGCGAACTCACCATCGGCCTGGCCGAGCCGTCGGCCGATGCCGCGCACCTGGCGTCGCTGCTGGCCGAGCGGCTGGCGCGCACGCCGCTGGCCGGGCCGGCGCTCGAGATGAGCCTGCACTGCGATGCGCTGGTGCAGGCCGCAGCGCCGAATGCCGAGCTGTTCCCCACCCGCAGCAGCGAGCGCGAGGGCCTCACGCGCTTGATCGAGCGTCTGCAGGCCCGGCTCGGTGCCGACGGCGTGCAGCGCCTCGCGCTGCTGGCCGACCATCGGCCCGAACGGGCGGCGTCGTGGGTGCCGGCGCAGCCGACGTCACCATCGAACGTCG
>DASURM010000348.1:0-3728 GCA_036280035.1 Burkholderiaceae bacterium
GCGCGCGCCGAGCCAGAACTGCACCGGCGTGGCGAGTGCCAACTGCCACCAGCCGTTCAACATCCAGTGCCGGCCGAACAGGTCGCCGAGCATCGGCACCACCAGCGGCAGCGAAAGCAACGCGGCGGCGATCACGCGCGCGCCCTCGCCGAACACACGCCCCGGCGCTGCCGCCGCTTCTTCGCGCGCCAGGTCGCGCCCGGCGTAGCCGGCGCGCTCGAGCGCGGCGAGCAACTCCGCCGTGGAAGCCTGGCCTCTCCAGCGCACCACCTCGGCGCGCTCGGTCGCCAGGTTGACCTGCGCGGCCACCACTCCCGGCACGCGCTGGAGCGCGCGCTCGACGCGCGCCACGCACGACGCACACGTCATGCCCGACACGCCGAGCGCCACCGTCTCCTGCGGCACTGCGTAGCCGGCGTTGCGCACCGCCGCGGCCAGTGCAGCCGCGCCCGCTGGCGCCGCCATCTCGACCGCCGCCGATTCGGTGGCCAGGTTCACGCTGGCCGATCGTACGCCGGGTACGCGCGCCAGCGCCTTCTCGACCCGCCCGACGCACGAGGCGCAAGTCATGCCCTCGATCGGCAGCGACACGACGGCGGCGAAGGGGGTGGTGGTGCTCATCGGCGGACTCTAGACCTTGCCATCATGGTAAGGTCAAGCGGCCACCGATGCTCGGCCTTGCTGCCGCGGTCTAGAGTCCGGGCGTCCACCTTGCGAAAGGTTTCCCATGCGTTGGCTGCTCCCGGCGACCGCGCTCGCGACCGCGGTCGCGCTGGCGGCTTGGGTCGTGCATGCGCGCTTCGCGAGCGACCTGGCGCGCGCGGTCGGGCGTGCGGCGCAGGGCAGCACGGTGGTCGCCACGCGCTGCGGCCCGATCGAGGTGCAGCAGGCCGGCGATGGCATCCCGCTGCTGGTGATCCACGGTAGCGGCGGCGGGCACGACCAGGGCATGGCCTTCGCGCGAGGGCTCACGCAGCACGGTATCCGTGTCATCGCGGTGTCGCGCTTCGGCTACCTGCGCACCCCGCTGCCGGCCGATGCCTCGCCGGCAGCGCAGGCCGATGCGCACGTCTGCCTGCTCGATGCGCTGGGCATCGAGCGCGCAGCGGTGATGGGCATCTCCGCGGGCGGCTTGTCGGCGATGCAGACCGCGATCCGCCACCCGGGCCGCGTCGGCGCGCTGGTGCTGGTGGTTCCGCTGGCCTGGCGGCCGCCCGATTTCGCGGCCTCGCTGCCCCCGCCCTCGGCGCTCGCCGAGCGCATCCTGCTGCGGCTGATCGGCTCGGACTTCGTGTTCTGGTCGACGCTGAAGCTCGCGCCCGATCAGTTGATCGAGCGCGTGCTGGCGACGCCGCCTGCGTCGGTGCATGCGGCGAGCCCCGCCGAGCGCGCGCGCGTACACGCGATGCTGGAGGGCATCCTGCCGGTCTCCGCGCGTGCCGACGGCCTGCGCAACGAAACCCGGATCGCGAAAGCCCTGACGCCGTACGCGCTCGATGCGATCCGCGCACCGACGCTCTTGATCAGCGCCCGCGACGACGGCTACGGCACCTTCGCCGGCGCGCAGTACACGGCCAGCCGCATCGCGGGCGCCAGGTTCGTCGGCTTCGACGACGGCGGACACCTGCTGGTGGGCCACGACGAACAGGTGCGCGCCGAGATCGCCGAGTGGGTGTCGCGCGCGGCCGCGCGCTGAGCCCGACGCGCACAGCCAGGGCGTGCCGGCCTCACGCGCCGGCGCGCCGCCGCACGCAATCCAGGTACGCCTCGCCGTCGGGCGGCGTACTGCTGCGCTGCGAGCGCCAGATCATCTCGCCCAGGCATTCCATCACCTGATGGTGCGCCTCGTGCAGCGAATCGAGCCGGGCCGCCAGCGCTTCCACTGCCGAGCGGATGCCGGTGGGCTGGTCGATCGAGCACTGCTCGCTGATCGACAGGTGCATCGACAAGTGCAGGAACGGATTGGCGCGCCCGCCTTCGACGCTGTAGTCGGCAGCCAGCGCGGCCTCTTCGTCGCCCAGCTCGGCGTCGTACTCGGGATGCTCGGCAATCCACAGCGACGCCAGCGTCTCGATCGGCGTCATCGGAGTGGCGTCGCGACGCTTGCGCCACGCGGCGCACAGGAAGCGCCGCACGTCGTGCTGGGAGGGCTGGAACACCGCGCGATTGTCGTCCGGCCCGAAAGGCCGGGCCGGCGGCGTGCTCGCGCGCGCCTGCTTGCGCTACCGCGACGCAGCCAGATGCGGCTGCAGCCGCGCGGCCAGTTCGCGCAGCCTTTCGAGCCCAGGCTCCTTGCGCGGCCAGACCAGCCCGACACCGTCGCCTTCGAAGCGCGGCAGCACGTGCAGGTGCAGGTGCGGCACGGTCTGCCAGCCGGCAGGGCGGTTGGCCTGCAGCACGGTGATGCCTTCGGGCGCGAAGGCGGCCTGCACCGCCAGCGCCATGCGCCGCGCCGTTCGCATCAGCGCCGCGGCCTCGTCGTCGGTGCAGTCCATCAGCGTTTCGCGCGGCGCCTTGGTGGCGACGATGACGTGGCCGTCGTTGACCTGGCCGGCATCCATGAAGGCGAACACCAGGTCGTCTTCGTAGACCTTGGCGCAGGGCAGGGCGCCCGACAGCAGCTTTTCGAAGATCGTGGGCATGGTGATTCAGGGCGTCGTGGGTGCGGCGCAATTCTGCGCCAACCACCGCGGCAGGCCGGCGACGTTGCACAATCGGATTCGGCCGTCGCTTGCGGCAGCAGGCTGTGCACCCTGATCGAGTGAGAACGCCATGAACGCTCGCGCTTTGCTCGTCGTCGCTGCGCTTCCCCTCGCCGCCGCGCATGCCGGCGGATCGAACTACGGCATCGCGCCCGGTGTGCCCGCCAGCTTTGCCGGCAAGGTGAGCGAGTGGCCGGTGCCGACGCCGCGGTTCGCGCGCGACCCCGCCGTCGCGCCCGACGGCAGCATCTACATCGCCGTGATGAACGGCAACAAGGTCGCCCGCTTCGACCCGTCGACGCAAGCGTTCAAGGAGTGGGATCTGCCGGCGGGGCACCGCCCTCACGGCCTGCTGGTCGACCGCCACGGCATGGTGTGGACCACCGGCAACGGCAACGGCACGATCGGCAAACTCGATCCGGCCACGGGCAAAACGATCGAGTACCCGACGCCGTCTCGCGGTGGCGGCCCGCACACGCTGGTGATCACCGACGACCAGCGCACGATCTGGTTCACGATGCAAAGCGGCAACAAGGTCGCGAGCATCGACACCGCCAGCGGCAAGATCACCGAATACCCGACGTCGGGCGGCCCGTACGGCCTGGCGCTCGACAAGGCGGGCAACGTGTGGTTCTGCCGCATGGGCGACAACAAGCTGGGCCGGCTCGATCCGCGCAGCGGCGCGATGAGCGAGGTCGACACCGGCCGCGGCTCGCGCCCGCGACGCGTCGCGGCCGACCGCGACGGCATGCTGTGGGTCACGCTGTACGGCAACGGCAAGCTCGCCAAGATCGACCCGGCCGCGATGAAGGTCGTGCAGACGTTTCCGTTGCCGGGCGGCAATGCCGGGCCTTACGCGGTGACGGTCGACGGCGCCGGGCTGGTCTGGGTCAACGAGATCGAGCACGACACCGTGGTGCGCTTCGACCCGTTGACCGAGAAGATGCAGGTCATCGCGCTGCCATCGTCGAACACCGGCATCCGCAAGATGGTGGTCGATGCCAAGGGGCGGCTGTGGTACATGGG
>DASURM010000349.1:0-22210 GCA_036280035.1 Burkholderiaceae bacterium
CACTGTTGCGCCTCGGGGCTCGCCGGGTCGAGTTCGCCGCGCGCCTCGAGCACGTCGAGCGCGTAGTCGAGTTGCTCGGCCGCCATCCCGGCGTGCTGGCACGCCTGCGCGCCGAAGCCGCCATCGGCGGCGGCGCGCGCGCTCATCTGCGCCACGCGCTCGGGCGCACCGGACTGCATCAGCGCCGGCCAGTCGGCCGCCCCGGCGGTCAGCACCTGCGCGCGCAGCGCGCGCACGTGGCGTGAGCTGAGGCTCTCGAGCGCGATGTCGGCATCGAGGATCTCGCCGGTACGTGGGTCGACCTGGCGCGGGCCGATGGCGCCGAACGTCGGCGCCGCGTTGGTCATCCAGCGGATCGAGGCCACGCCGACGTCGAGGGTGTCGAACGCGGCATCGTCGGGCTCCACTTTGACGACGATCGCGTTCTTGAAACCGATGCGCTCGAAGGCGTCGTTCCAGGCCAGGACGCCGCGCGTGATGGCGTCGCGGTACTTGACGGGAATC
This sequence comes from Burkholderiaceae bacterium, assembly GCA_036280035.1. Classification (GTDB taxonomy): domain Bacteria; phylum Pseudomonadota; class Gammaproteobacteria; order Burkholderiales; family Burkholderiaceae_C; genus JAEUPI01. Next base: position 505 of record DASURM010000349.1, read on the forward strand.
GTGCGGTCGAGCCAGTAGGTGATCGGCTTCACCGGCTCGGACAACGCGGCGGCAGGATCCTTCTTCTCGAGGCGCCAGCGGTTGATGAGCTGGCGGCGCGGCGTGCGCGCCAGGTCGTCGCCGAAGTCCTGCACGGTGGTGTCGAAGTAGCCGATGCGTGGGTCGGCACGGCGCGGCAGCATCGGCTGCTCGGGCAGCCTGGCCAGCGAATATTGCATCGTGAAGAACATGCTGCGTGCATCGGGCAACGACGCGGGCAGCCTCGGTGCCGGACCCGGCGGCGCGCCGGGCGTCGGCGATGCCTGTGCAAGGTTCGCGGTCGCATAGTGCGCCGTCACCTCGAACACCACCTGATCGGGCCTGCCGCGCACGGTGGCAATGGCCGAGTTGCGGGCGTCGAACGCGTAGCCCTGTCGATAGGCCCGCTGCAGCGCGATGCCGATACCCAGCAGGTCGTGAACGAACAGGCCGTTGGCCTCGACCAGCACGGCCTTGGTGTCGGGGTGCGGTTGGCTCGCCACCGCGGCGCTGCCGAGCAGGCTCGGCGAGAACGCCGCCCGCACCGCGCGGCCCTCCGGCGTGCCGTCGGGGGCGCGAAACTCGGTGTTGCGCGCGATCAGCTGCACCTGGTTGTGCAGGCGGCGAAACTCCACCAGTTGCTGGCGGCCGTAGCGGCCCCACGGCCCGACCATCGTGCCGCCGAACAGATTGGACTCGCCGATCCCCTGCGCGATCTTGGGCGCGAACAGCAGCGGCTTGCCGAAATCGGCCGGCGTCAACTCGACCCAGAACTTGTCGTCCTTCTGCCAGAGCGTGAGCGCGCCTTCGATCTTGCGGGCGTCCTTGACCACGATGGCGAACAGCGGCGGCTGCCCGGGCTGCGGGGCGGACGCAGCCGAGGCCGGCCGCGCCGGGGCCGCGGCGCCTTGCGCCACCGGCGCGGTGGGCATCGTCGTGGCGCAGCCCACCAGCCAAAAGAGCGCGGCCGGAGACAACCAGCCGAACGAACGCCACGCCATCTTGCCCATCAGCCTCACCGCCGAACCCCGCGAGCGGCCGCGGTCCACCTTGCGCGCCAGCACGCGCAAGCGATTGTGAGCCAACCGCCATCGGTTGGCTGCAGCGGTTTGGCCCGATCCTGCGTGACCGCGACCGCCGTCACGCCGAGGCGCGTGGCCGCGCGCTACTTCAGCGCCTTGAAGCGCAGCCGGTGCGGCCGCGCACCCTCTTCGCCGAGGCGCTTGACCTTGTCGGCCTCGTACTCATGGAAGTTGCCGGTGAAGAACACCCACTTGCCGTCGTCTTCGCAGGCCAGGATGTGGGTGGCGATGCGGTCGAGGAACCAGCGGTCGTGGCTGATCACCATCACCGAACCGGCGAACTCGAGCAGTGCGTCTTCCAGCGCGCGCAGCGTTTCGACGTCGAGGTCGTTGGACGGCTCGTCGAGCAGCAGCACGTTGCCGCCCTTGGACAGCGTCTTGGCCAGGTGCAGCCGGCCGCGCTCGCCGCCGGAGAGCTGACCGACGCGCTTCTGCTGGTCGTTGCCCTTGAAGTTGAAGCGGCCGAGGTAGGCACGGCTGGGCATCACGAACTTGCCCACCGTGATGTTGTCGAGCCCGCCGGAGACGTCTTCCCACACTGTCTTGTCGTTGCCCAGCGACTCGCGGCTCTGGTCGACGAACGCCAGCCTCGCCGTGTGGCCGATCGCGATCTCGCCGGCGTCGGGCTTCTCGACGCCCTGGATCATGCGAAACAGCGTCGACTTGCCGGCCCCGTTGGGGCCGATGATGCCGACGATCGCGCCGGCCGGCACCTTGAACGACAGGTCGTCGATCAGCACGCGGTCGCCGAACCCCTTGGTGACGCCCTTGAACTCGATCACCTCGTTGCCCAGGCGCTCGCCCACCGGGATGAAGATCTCGTTGGTCTCGTTGCGCTTCTGGTAGTCGAAGTCGCTCAGCTCCTCGAAGCGCGCCAGCCGCGCCTTGCTCTTGGCCTGGCGCCCCTTGGGGTTCTGGCGCACCCACTCCAGCTCCTTCTTCATCGCCTTCATGCGCGCGTCTTCGGTCTTCTGCTCCTGCTCGAGGCGCTGCTCCTTCTGGTCGAGCCAGCTCGAGTAGTTGCCCTTCCACGGGATGCCCATGCCGCGATCCAGCTCGAGGATCCACTCGGCCGCGTTGTCGAGGAAGTAGCGGTCGTGGGTGATCGCGACCACGGTGCCGGGGAAGCGCTTGAGAAAGATCTCGAGCCACTCGACCGACTCGGCGTCGAGGTGGTTGGTCGGTTCGTCGAGCAGCAGCATGTCGGGCTTGGACAGCAGCAGGCGGCACAGCGCCACGCGTCGCTTCTCGCCGCCCGACAGCTTGCCGATCACCGCGTCCCACGGCGGCAGGCGCAGCGCGTCGGCTGCGATCTCGAGCTGGTGCTCGGTGTTCTCGCTGCCGGCGGCGGCGATCAGCGCCTCGAGATCGGCCTGCTCGGCGGCGAGCTTGTCGAAGTCGGCATCGGGTTCGGCGTAGGCCGCGTACACCTCGTCGAGCCGCTTCTTGGCCTCCAACACGCCACCGATCCCCTGCTCCACCGCTTCGCGAACGGTCTGGTTGGCATCGAGCTGCGGCTCCTGCGGCAGGTAGCCGATCTTCAGGTTGGGCATCGGCACGGCCTCGCCCTCGATGTCCTTGTCGAGCCCGGCCATGATCTTCAGCAGCGTGCTCTTGCCGGAGCCGTTCAGACCGATCACGCCGATCTTGGCGCCGGGAAAGAACGACAACGAGATGTTCTTCAGGATCTGCCGCTTCGGCGGCACGATCTTGCCGACGCGGTTCATGGTGTAGACGTACTGGGCCATGTCAACTTCCGGATTCAGGTGGCGCCCACGCGGCTGCAGGCGAACCGGGTATTTTCGCCGCTCGTCGCACCGCGGCTTGAAACCCCGGCATAGCGACCCCAATATCGTCTGACGGGCGGTTCGGCCGCCGGCCTAGGGAGTGCATCTCTTGGACACGTCCATCACCACGATCGAGTCGAACCCGTCGCTGGTGCGCACGGCGCATCTGGTCTATGCGCTGCACTCGATCGGGCTGGTGCTCGGCGCCTTCGGCGCGGCTAGCGTGGTGGGCTCGTTCCTGTTCGGCTGGCCGTCGATCATCGCGGTCATCATCAACTACGCCCGGCGCGGGGCCGTGCGCGGCACCTGGCTGGAATCGCACTTCCGCTGGCAGATCCGTACCTTCTGGTACGCGCTGCTGTGGGCGATCGTGGTGGCCCTGGTCTCGGCGCCGCTGACGCTGGTGATCGTCGGCTTCGGCACCTGGGTGATCGGCCTCTTCCTGCTCGGGCTGTGGGCGATCTACCGCATCGCGCGCGGCTGGCTGCGGCTGGGCGACCACAAGCCGATGCCTGTTTAGGCAAGAGCGCACGGCCGTCCGCGTCGGCAGCCGGTACAATCACGACCGCGCCGCGGCTTCCAGTCTTCGCGGCGCGGTCGTTTCGACACTTCTCAACGACTTCGCACCTGGCGACTGGTGCGGCCGCTCCGAGTGGCCGACAGCAGGTGGCGATCCACGGCCCTCGAAGGGCCTTCCCTCGATGAACTTCAACGATCTCGGCCTGGCCGAGCCGATCCTGCGCGCGGTGCGCGAGCAGGGCTACGAAACCCCCACGCCGATCCAACTGCAGGCGATCCCCGCGGTGCTGAAGGGCGGCGACCTGATGGCCGGCGCGCAGACCGGCACCGGCAAGACCGCCGGCTTCGTGCTGCCGATGCTGCAGCGGCTGTCGACGCAACCCGCGGTGCGCGACGCGCGCGGCCGCATCGCGATCCGCTGCCTGATCCTGACGCCTACGCGCGAACTCGCCGCGCAAGTGGAGGAAAGCGTGCGCACCTACGGCCGCCACCTGCGGCTGAAGAGCATGGTGATGTTCGGCGGCGTCGGCATGCAGCCGCAAGTCGACAAGCTCGGCCGCGGCGTCGACATCCTGGTGGCCACGCCCGGCCGGCTGCTCGACCACCACGGCCAGCGCACGCTCGACTTGAGCCACGTGCAGGTGTTCGTGCTCGACGAGGCCGACCGCATGCTCGACATGGGCTTCATCCACGACATCAAGAAGGTGCTCGCGATCCTGCCGCAGAGGAAGCAGAGCCTGCTGTTCTCGGCCACCTTCAGCGACGAGATCAAGGCGCTGGCCGACCGGTTGCTGAACCAGCCGGCATTGATCGAGGTGGCGCGGCGCAACGCGCCGGCCGAACTGGTGGCGCAGAAGGTGCACCCGGTGGGTCGCGAGCGCAAGAAGGAGCTGCTGGCGCACCTGATCCTGCAGGGCGACTGGCACCAGGTGCTGGTGTTCACGCGCACCAAGCACGGCGCCAACAAGCTCACCGAGTACCTCAACCGCAACGACATCACCGCGATGGCGATCCACGGCAACAAGAGCCAGAGCGCACGCACCAAGGCGCTGGCCGAGTTCAAGAGCGGCGAGTTGCGCGTGCTGGTGGCCACCGACATCGCGGCGCGCGGCATCGACATCGACCAGTTGCCGCACGTGGTCAACTTCGAGCTGCCCAACGTGCCCGAAGACTACGTGCACCGCATCGGCCGCACCGGCCGCGCCGGCGCCAGCGGCGAGGCGATCTCGCTGGTGTGCGTCGACGAGGAGCTGTTCCTGCGCGACATCCAGCGCCTGATCCACAAGGAGATCGCGCGCGAGGTGGTCAAGGGCTTCGAGCCCGACCCGAACGAGCGCGCCGAGCCGATCGTGCTCGGCCGCATGACGATCGGCGTCGGCGGCACTCGCCGCGGCGGCAACGGCGGCCGGCCCGCGAATCCGCCGCAGGGCCGGGCGTCGAGGCCCGCGCAGCCATCGCGCCCGTCGCGCGGCACGCCTCATCAGGCGCGCTCGCCGCAGCGGCAGGGCACGCAGCCGGGCGCGCCCACGACCCGCAGCGCGCACGGCGGCGGTTCGGCGCTCACCCATGCGCCGCGCGGCAGGCGCGGTCGCTGACGCCACCGCCGGCCGCGCCGCGGTCGGCGCGATCAGCGCATCGCCCAGCGACGCGCGGCGTAGCTGAGCGCGTCGACGCACGCCACCAGCAGCAGCATCGCGGCCAGAACGGTGGCGGTCTTGGGTAGCTGGAACAAGGCCATGTGAAAGACCAGCAGCTGGCCGAGCCCGCCGGCGCCGACCACGCCGAGCACGGCGGCGGCGCGGATGTTGTTCTCCCACCGGTACAGCGTGTACGACACCATCTGCGGCAGAACCTGCGGCCAGGTGGCGTACAGAAACACCCGCAACGGCCCCACCCCGCGCGCTCGCAGCGCCAGTGCGGGGCCGGGCGGCGCGTTCTCGAACGCCTCGGCGAACAGACGGCCGAGCACGCCGGTGGTGTGCACGGCCAGCGCCAGCGTGCCGGCGAACGGGCCAAGGCCGGCGCAGACCAGCAGCAACGAGGCCCACACCAGCTCGGGAACCGCGCGCAGCGCATTGAGCAGCCAGCGCGCGGGCCCGCGCGCCCACGCACGCTCGCGACGATCGAGCCGGCTGCCCGGCAGCGCCAGCAGCACGCCGAGCCCCGCGGCCAGCAGCGTACCGAGCGCCGACATCGCGAAGGTCTCCCAGGTTGCTCGCGCGACCTTGGCCACGAACGGCGCCGCGAGGTCGGGCGGGAAGAACTCGCCGACGAAGCGCGCCATGCTGCGCAGCGCAGCGATCGACAAGAACTGGCCCCATTGCAGATCGAGGCTCCAGAAGCTCAGACCCGCCATCGCGAGCACGCCGGCGACGAACCAGCACAGCCGGCAGCGTAGGTCGAAGATCGGCGGCGGCAACCGGAACGGCAGGTTGGCCGCTTCGACGACGCGCTGGCGCGGATGGGTGTCCATCGTCGGTGCTAGCCCGATCGCTATCCGAGCTGCCCGCGCAGCCACCCGCTGGCACGGTCGGCCAGCGCGACCAGCGCCATGAACACGACGAGGATCGTCGCGACCTCGCCGCCGGCGAGCATCTTCAGTGACGAATCGAGCTCCTGCCCGAGGCCACCGGCGCCGACGAAGCCGAGCACCACCGACGAACGCACCGCGCACTCCCAGCGGTAGACGGTGTAGGAGGTCAACTCGTTGGCGTTCTGCGGCAGCAGGCCGTAGAAGAACGCCTGCAGCCGGCCGGCGCCGTTGCGCAGCAGCGTCTGCACCGCGTGGCCCTCGCCGCTCTCGAGGATCTCGCCGTACACCTTGCCGAGCATGCCGCCATAGGTGAGCGCGATCGCCAGCACGCCGGCGGTCGGCCCCAGGCCCACCACGCGCACGAACACCAGCGCCCACACCAGCTCGGGCACGCTGCGCAGCGCGATCAGCAGCCAGCGGATCGTCTGGCGCAGCGCGAACGGCGCCGCGGCCATGCGGCCGGTCAGGCCCGAGACCGACAGCACGCGCGTCGATGCCAGCGTGAGCGGGATCGCGATGGCCAGTGCCAGCACGATGCCGGCGCTGGCCATGGCCACCGTGCGCCAGGTCTGCTGCGCGATCAGCAGCAGGAACTCGCCGCTCACTTTGGGCGGCACGAACGACGCCAGGAAGGCGCCGCTGGCGGCCAGAGCGCGCTGGTCCCACAGCACCCAGGGCTTGAAGTCGGCAGCCACCAGCAGCGGCCACAGCAGCACCGCGGCCGCACCGATCCACAGCACGCGCCCTCTCCAGGCCGGGTCGCGCAGCGCCGGCAGCGCCGCCAGCGGCACGGCGCTCACCGGCACGAAGCCGCCACCGCGGCCGGCGGCAAATCGGGCTCGAACTCAGGCAGCGGTGCGGCCGGCTGTTGGTACAGCGCGCGCAGCCGATCGGCCGACACCTGCGCGGCGGGCAGGTCGAACGCCACCGCGCCCCCGCGCAGCCCCACGATGCGCGGAAACGCCGCCAGCGCGATCTCCACGTCGTGCAGCGTCGCCACCAGGGTGTGGCCGCCGGTGCGGGCGGCGTCGACGAGGGTGTCGATGGCCTGCCGCGCGCGCACCGGGTCGAGCGCCGACAGCGGTTCGTCGATCAACCACAGCGACGCACGCGCCAGCAGCGCGCGCGCCAAGCCGACGCGCTGGCGCTCGCCACCCGACAGGCGATCGACGCGCTCGAACAGCTTGTCGGCCAGATCGAAGCGCTGCAACGCCACGTACGCCGCCGGGATGTCGCTCGGGTAGAACAGCGAGCGCAGGCTCGCCAGCAGGCCTTGCGACGGCAGACGCGCAGCCAGCAGACTCGTCACCACGCGCTGGCGCGGCGGCAGCGGCGGCACCTGCGGCGCCAGGAACAGCCGCCCGCGCAGGCGCGTGAGGCGTCGCCGCTGCAGCGCCCACGGATCCATGCCGTCGAGCGTGACGCGCCCGCGCGACGGCCTGAGCGCCGCTGACGCGCAATGCAGCAGCGTGGTCTTGCCCGCGCCGGAGGGGCCGATCACCGCCAGCTGCTCGCCGTGGCGCACGCGCAGCGACACCTGCGACAGCGCAGCGGCATCCGAGCGGCGCGCGCTCCAGTGGCGCGCGTCCATCGACTCGAAGGTCAGCTCCATGGCGGCGCGGCTCTACAACAGGCTGGCGCTGCGCGCTGCCGCTTCGATGCCCTTGTAGTTGTCGGCCCGGCTCGGCACGAAGCGCGTCGCGCGCTGCAGATCGAGGATCTCGCGGCCCGCGGCCGTGCTGCGGTCGAGCGCGAGCAGCGCCTGCGTCAGCCTGACGCGCAGCGCGGCGGGCATGTCGGCGTGCACCGACCAGTTGTAATCGTGGTACGGCGGCGTGGTGTAGAACACCCTCACCCGGCCGGTGTCGACGCGCTTCTCGGCCACCAGCTTCTCCCACACCGAGATGTTGAGAGCGCCCGCCTGCACCGTGCCCGAGCTGACCGCGGCCACGGTGGCGTCGTGCGCACCGCTGTAGGCGACGCGGCGGAAGTCGCGCTCGGGGTCGATGCCGGCCTGCAGCAGGAAGCTGCGCGGCATCAGGTGGCCGCTGGTCGAGCTCTGCGAGCCGAAGGCGAAGTCCTTGCCCTTCAGGTCGGCCAGCGACCTGATCGCCGGATCGGTGGTGATGAACACCGAGCGGAACTTCTGGTCTTCCTCGCGCTGCACGATCGGGATCACCTTGCCGCCGGAGCGCACGTTGGCCTGCACGAAGGTGAAGCCGCCGAGCCACGCCATGTCGACCTTGCGATGGACCAGCGCCACGACCGCCGCGGCGTAGTCGGTCACCGGTGTCCACTCGACCTTCATGCCGAGCTGCTGCCCGAGGTACGCGATCAACGGAGCGGCCTTGCGGGCCAGTTCGGTGGGCGCCTCGTCGGGGATCGCGGTGATCCGGAACACCTGCTGCGCGCGTGCGCGCAGCGCGGGCGCGCCCAGCGCGACCGCTGCGAAGGCTGCCGCACCGGTGCGCAGGAAACGGGAGCGATCCATGGCCGAAGTCCTTTCCGGGAAAAGCGCGTCAACCCTGCAGGGCACAGGTGCGAAAGCCTGCGAACACGTCGTTGCGCCCCGGCATGAAGAAGTTGCGGTAGCGCGGGTGCCGCATGCGCGCGTGGGTGGCGAACGAGCCGCCGCGCAGCACCTGCCGGGTGTGGAACCACGGCTGCGAGTAGTCGCGGTACGGGTGCGCGGCGAACCCCGGATACGGCGCGAATGCGCTCGCGGTCCACTCCCACACCTGACCCCACTGCCAAGCCGCGCCGGCGCTCTCGGCGGCGCGCTCCCATTCGGCCTCGCTCGGCAGCCGCGCGCCGGCCCAGGCGCAATAGGCCTGCGCCTCGAACGCCGTCAGGTTCATCGCCGGCAGCGCGGGGTCGAGGTCGATCCAGCGACCGAACGTCCAGCGCTGCCAGACGCCGCCGCGCTCGCGCAGGTAGCGCGGTGCGCGCAGCGTCTGCGCGCGCAGCCACACGCGGCCGGCGTCGCTCCACAGATCGGGCCGCTCGTACCCGTCGGCGGCGACGAACTCGAGGTAGCGGGCCCAGGTGACGGGTGCGCTGTCGATGCGCAAGCGCCGCAGCTCGACCTCGTGGCGGCCGAGTTCGTTGTCGAACACGAAGCCAGGCCCTGCCAGACCGGTGACGTGGACACCCGCCTCGACCCGCAGCACCTCGGCGGGCGCGTGCGCGCGCGGCGTCCAGGCGCTCAGCGACAGGCCCAGGTTCTGTGCCATGTAGATCGCGGCCTCGTGGTGCATGTCTTCGTGCAGCAGCGCGAGCCGGAAGAAATACAGCGCGTCGTCGTGCTCGGCGCTGCCGCGCAGCAAGTCGAGCGACTCGCCCAGCCCGGCGCCGAGGTCGTCGCGCAGCGCCTGCGCCGACGGCAACGGCAACGCCCAGCGCTCGGCGTGCGGCACCCGGCCCGAATCGAACCAGGCATCGGCACCGGCGCGCCGCGGCGGCGGCCGCGGCGGATCGGGATCGGCGGCGCAGCCGCGGCCGCGCTGCGGGTTGCGACGCAGCCACCACTCCTGGAACCAGCCCACGTGCCCGAGCTCCCACAACGGCGGATTGAGTTCGAGCGAGTACGGCACCGTCATGCCACGCTCGCGCAGCGCATCTTCGTAGGCGGCGAAGGTGGCCAGGGTCCGCGCGCGCGTGTCGCGCAGCGCGACGGCGAGCGCAGCGGTGCCCGCGCAGCGCGCGTCGGCGGCCTGGTCGTGGTCGGCGGTCATTGGGTGGGCATTCGGCGGGCAAGCGTCGTGTCGGTCGGGGCCTCGCGCGCGCGAGCGGCGGGCAGCCAGGCGATGGCCACCGACTGCCGGCCCGACCATACCAAGATCCGCGACTCGACGTGCGCCGCAGGGTCGGTGCGTGGCCCCGCGCCGACGCGCGCGGTGGCGACCGGCGCCGCGGCGCGGCCTGCGCCTGCGCGGCATCCGTTGGGCTATAACCCGCCGGTGCGCAAGCCTTCCATCGGCATCGTGACGCCCGCGCGCCGATCGTCCAACAACGGCAACTGGCAGACCGCGTGGCGCTGGTCGCGTTTGCTGGGGCAGCGCTACCAGCCGCGACTGCTCGAGCGCTGGTCGGGCGAGCCGTTCGATGCGCTGGTCGCGCTGCACGCGCGCCGCTCGGCCGAATCGATCCGCGCCTGGTGCGACGCTTCGCGCGGCCCGCTGGTGCTGGTGCTCACCGGCACCGACCTGTACCGCGATATCGACAGTGACGCGGCGGCGCAGGCTTCGCTGCGGCTGGCCGATCGGCTGGTCGTGCTGCAGGGCCTGGGCCTGCGGCGCCTGCCCGATGCCCTGCGTTCGCGCTGCACCGTGTGCTTCCAGTCGTGCGCGGCGCGCTCGCCGGTGCGCAAGGCCGCGCGGCGCCTGCGCGCGCTGATGGTCGGCCACCTGCGCGACGAGAAATCGCCCGAAACCTTCTTCCGGGCGGCGCGCCTGCTGCGGCAGCGCGACGACATCGTGCTCGACCACATCGGCGCGCCGCTCGACGCGGCGCTGGGTCGGCAGGCTGCGGCGCTGGCGCGCACCTGCCGCGGATACCGCTGGCTGGGCGCTCTCGACCATGCGGACACGCGCCGGCGCATCCAGCACGCGCACGTGCTGGTGCACGCCAGCCGCATCGAGGGCGGTGCGCACGTGATCGCCGAGGCGGTGCGCAGCGGCACGCCGGTGATCGCCTCGCGCATCGACGGCAACGTCGGCATGCTCGGCGGCGACTACGCCGGCTACTTCGAGGTCGGCGACGCGGCGGGGCTTGCGCGGCTGCTGCAGCGCGCGCGCGACGAACCCGATATGCTGCGCACGCTGGCCGCACAGTGCCGCGCGCGCGCGCCGCTGTTCACGCCGCAACGCGAGCGCGCCACTTTGCAGCGGCTGCTCGACGACCTGCTGTCGCCCCGGGCTGCCGCCCGGCGGCCGCGCTGACCCGACGCCTTGGAGACCCTCGCCGATGAATGCCCCGGAGAAACCCGAACCGCGCCTGACATCGCTCTCGCACGGCGGCGGCTGCGGCTGCAAGATCGCGCCCGGCGCGCTGTCGGAGATCCTGAAGGGTTCGGCCAGGATGGCGATGCCGAAGGAACTGCTGGTCGGCATCGAGACCTCCGACGACGCCGCGGTCTACCAGCTCAACGACGAGCAGGCGCTGGTGGCGACCACCGACTTCTTCATGCCGATCGTCGACGACCCGTACGACTTCGGCCGCATCGCGGCGACCAACGCGATCTCCGACGTCTATGCGATGGGAGGCCGGCCGATCCTCGCGCTGGCGCTGGTGGGCATGCCGATCAACGTGCTGTCGACGCAGACGATCGCGCGCATCCTCGCCGGTGGCGAGGCGGTGTGCCGTGAAGCCGGCATCCCGGTGGCCGGCGGCCACACGATCGACTCGGTCGAGGCGATCTACGGCCTGGTCGCCCTCGGCCTGGTGCATCCGCGGCGCGTCAAGCGCAATGCCGACGCCAGGGCCGGTGACCGGCTGGTGCTCGGCAAGCCGATCGGCGTCGGCGTGCTGTCGGCAGCGCTGAAGAAGCAGCAGCTCGAAGCCGGCGACTACGCGCGGATGCTGGCCACCACGACGCAGCTCAACACGCCGGGGCCGGATCTGGCCGCGCTCGACGGCGTGCACGCGTTGACAGACATCACCGGCTTCGGCCTGGCCGGTCATGCGTTGGAGCTGGCGCGCGGCGCCGATTGCCGGGTGACGATCGACTGGGTACGGGTGCCGTTGATCGAGCGTGTGCACGAACTGGCCGTTGCAGGCTTCGTCACCGGTGCGTCGGCGCGCAACTGGGCGGGCTACCGCGCCGAGGTGTCGCTGCCCGAGGGGTTTCCCGCCGTCGACCAGGCGCTGCTCACCGACCCGCAGACCAGCGGTGGGCTGCTGGTGTCGTGCACCGCCACGGCGGTGCCGGCCGTGCTCGAGACATTCCGCCGCCACGGCTTCGCGACGGCCGCCGAGATCGGCGAGGTCGGCGGCTACCGCGGCGGCGCTCGCCTGGTCGTGCGCTGAACCCCTGGCACGCGGCGGCCCAGCGCCACGGCCGCCCGGCAACGCACCCGCGCGCCAGCGGGTGCCGGCCGATACGAACGATCGGTTCGTTATGCGTGGCCTTGCAGCCACGCACCCGGCGCTTCGGTCGTCGAGCACAATCGCACCATGGCCCAACCCGGATTCGCGATCGGCAAGCGGCGCCGCACCGCCATCGTCGCCGGCGCCACCGGCCTGGTGGGGCATGCGCTGGTCGAGGAGTTGCTGGCCGACGGCGGCGTCGGCTCGGTGCACGTGCTGGTGCGTGCGCAGCGGCCCGACTGGCGCAATCGCAACGGCCTGACGCAGCATGAGGTGGACTACCGCGCCAAGCTGCCGGTGCTGCCGACGGTCGACGACGCCTATTGCTGCCTCGGCACGACGATCAAGGTCGCCGGCTCGCAGGAGGCGTTTCGCGCCGTCGACTTCGATGCCGCGCTCGCCTTCGCGCGCGCGGCGCAGGCCGCGGGTGCGACGCGCTTCGGCCTGGTGTCGGCGCTCGGCGCCGACGCGAAGTCGGGCATCTTCTACAACCGCGTCAAGGGCGAGGCCGAACAGGCGATCGCCGCGCTGCGCTTCGAGAGCATGGTGATCGCACGGCCGTCGCTGCTGCTGGGCGACCGCACGGCACTGGGGCAGCCGACCCGCCGCGGCGAGCGCATCGCGGCCACGGTGAACGGGGCCTTCGGCTGGCTGATGCCGCGCGGCGCGCGGCCGATCGAGGCCACCACGGTGGCACGCGCGCTGGCACGAAGCGTGCGGCGCGGCGAACCGGGGCTGTTCGCACTGTCGTCGGCGACCTTGCAGCTGCTCGGCCGTTGACGCTCGGGTCGATGAGAGTCCAGTTCCTCGGCGGCGCCGACACGGTCACCGGATCGAAGCACCTGGTCGAAGCCGGCGACCAGCGCATCCTGCTCGACTGCGGGCTGTTCCAGGGCTTCAAGCTGTTTCGCCAGCGCAACTGGTCGGCACTGCCGGTCGACGCGCGCAGCATCGACGCGGTGGTGCTCAGCCATGCCCACCTCGACCACAGCGGCTGGCTGCCGGTGCTGCTGAAGCACGGCTTCAAGGGCCCGGTGATCGCCACCGCGGCCACGCGCGCGCTGGCCGAAGTGCTGCTGCTCGATGCGGCACACCTGCAGGAGGAGGACGCGCGCCGCGCCAACCGGCACCACTACTCGCGCCACTCGCCGGCGCTGCCGCTGTACACGCGCGCCGACGTGCACCGCACGATGACTCGCTTCAGGCCGCTGGAGCCGGGCCGCGACCTGACGCTCGGCGACTGCAGCGTCCGTCTGACGCTGGTGGGGCACCTGCTCGGCGCCTGCGCGGTCACGCTGAGCCGGCGCCGCTTTGCGCTCGCCTTCTCGGGCGACCTCGGTCGCCCGGACGACCTGCTGATGCCGCCGCCACAGACGCTGGCGCGCGCCGATGCGATGCTCGTCGAGTCCACTTACGGCAACCGGCTGCACCCGCGCAGCGATCCGCAGGCGCAACTCGGGCACATCGTTCGCGAGGCGGTGCAGCGCGGCGGATCGGTGCTGCTGCCGGCGTTCGCGGTCGGGCGCGCGCAGGCGTTGCTGCTGCTGCTGCAGCGGTTGCGCGCCAGCGGCGGGATTCCGCCACAGTTGCCGATCTTCCTCGACAGCCCGATGGCGGTGCAGGCCACGGCGCTGTACCTGCGCCACCGCGGCTCACTGCGCGTGTCGCCGCACGAACTGCGCTCGCTGTGCGACGGCGTGAAGCTGGTGACGACGGCCGCGCAGTCGATGCGGCTGGTGGGTTCGCGCATGCCGCGCGTGGTGATCTCCGCCAGCGGCATGGCCACCGGCGGCCGCGTACTGCACCACCTGTCGGCGATGGCGCCGCACGAGCGCCACCATATCGTGATGGCCGGGTTCCAGGTCGGCGGCAGTCGTGGCGCTCACCTGCTGGCCGGCGCACGCGAGATCAAGATCCACGGCCAGTACGTGCCGGTGCGCGCGCAGGTCAGTGCGCTCGAAGGCGTGTCGGGGCATGCCGACGCCAACCAGGTGCTCGACTGGCTGCGTGCGCTGCGCAAGCCGCCGGCGCAGACCTTCGTCGTCCACGGCGAGCCCGACGCCGCCGACGCGCTGCGCCTGCGCATCCAGGACGAGCTGCAGTGGTCGGTGCAGGTACCTCAGCACGGCGCCGCTGTCGACCTCTGAGGCGTGCATTCTTCACGGGCCGCGCGACTGTTGCACCCATAGTTGCAGCTGGTCGTCACTGGTCACAGCGCCCATGCGCGCTCGCCGCTACCGTGGCCGCATGAAGCCGTTGCTGCACACTCGCTGGCAGTCGATGGACCTGATCGTCGCGCGCAACAGTCAGGAGATCGATCGCATCGGCGCACGCGACATCGAACGCGTGATCATCGTGTACAGCGACCGCGGCGATACGCCGGGCGACCTTGCCTTCGCCGTCGTGCAATCGCGCGAGCACGATCTGCTGTTCCCGGCCGAGAGCGGCATTGCCGGCCGCGTGCACTTCGAACGCCAGCTGTTCTGGAACGAACGGCGCTGCGTCTACTGGACGCCGCTGGCCAAGGCGCCGCTGCCGCGCGCGCTGTGCCCGGGGCTGTGGATCCTGAGCAAGCCAAGGCCGGAGGCGTTCATGCGCCTGCAGCACGACGAACTGCGCGAAGCGATCGCGCGCTGGCCGCTCGAAGGCCCGCAGTCGTGGGACGAGCGCAAGGTGGCGCGCATCGCACGCGCACGGCCGTTCGGCGCACTGCGCCCGCTGGCCTCGAGCCCGAGCAGCACGCTGTAGCGCGGCATTCAGCGGCGCCGCCGCACCGTCTCGGACGGCAACTCGCCGAACTGGCGTCGATAGGCGGCGGCCAGCTCGCCCATGTGCCAGAAGCCACAGCGTGCCGCCACGTCCTGCACCGCCGCGCCGGGCTGACGCAGCAACTCGCGGCGCAGCGCGTTCAGGCGCGCGGCCCGAAGATACCGCGCCGGCGCGATCCCGAGCACGTCGCGAAAGCAGTATTCGAGCTTGCGCGGGCTGGCGCCGATGCGCCGGCACACCTCGAGGATCGACAACGGCGCATCGGGGCTTCCGAGCATCGCCTCGCAGGCGCGGTCGACCACGCGCTTGCGCGCTTCGCCGCTGTCGAGTTCGTCGGTGCGCACCTGCGCGGGCAACGCCTCGATCCACTCGATCAGCACCGCGTCGCGCAGCGACAGCGCGGCGCGCTCATCGCACAGCAGCGCCGGCGCGGCCGCCAGCTCGCGCATCGCTTTCAAGTGCACCGCGTGCAGCGCACCGGCCAGCGTGGGCCGCGCCTGCACCACCAGCTGGCGATCGACCCAAGGCGAGAGCGGCTTGTGGTAGAGCTGTCGCCACAACGAGTCGAGCAGGCCCAGCTCGACCACGATGCCCACCGTGCGGGCGCCGGCCGGCAGGCACAGGTCGAGTGCCTCGCCGCGCCCGATCATGATCGACTCGCTGCCCAGCGGCTGGCCGCTGAAGGTGGCGTGGCCGCCCAACTCCCGCGGCATCGCGATGCCGACGTGCCCGGTGCCCAGCAGGCCGCGCTGGCGCACCGCGCAACTGGTACGTTCGTGCACCAGGCGCAACCCCGGCAACTGCACGTGCTCGAGCTCGCCCGCGAAGCGCCCGGCCGACAACTGCTCGTAGCGCAGCGACCATTCGCGCTGCGCGGCGGCGAACGCGTCGATGTCGCTGCTGTGCACCTCATGGCGCCAGCCGCAGGCTGGTGCGCCCGCGGCGACTGAAAAGGAAGCGGCTTCGACTGCTTGCACCATGGCGTGCATTGTCGAGCCGGCTATCGAGGTGCGCCACCGCAGCGGCTACTCGCGCCACGGGAATCGGATGCGAGTACGCTCGGCGGCCAGTAGGTGTTTGCCCTGATACGCGGTTTGCGCGATCCCGATCACCCGCTGCGCGGGGCTGCCGATATGGTCACCGGCAGTCCCTCGTACCGAATTCACCTTGCAGAACAAAGCTCCGATGCCAGCCCAACCCTATCCGCAACTCGCTTTGCACATCGACGGCCGCTGGATCACGCAGGCCAACGGCGGCGAGCGCGAGGTGGTCAACCCGGCCGACGGCAGCGTGCTCGCCATGCTGCCGCTGGCGAGTGCCGACGAGATCAACGGCGCCGCCGACGCCGCGGCGCGCGGCTTTGCACCTTGGCGCGCCACGCTCGCGCACGAGCGCTGCTCGGTCGTGCGCCGCGCCGCCGAGCTGATGCGCCAGCGCAGCGAGACGATCGCGCGCACGCTGGTGCTCGAGCAAGGCAAGCCGCTGGTCGAGGCGACGCGCGAGGTGGTGCTGTCGGCCGACATCATCGACTTCCAGGCCGAGGAGGCCAAGCGCCTCTACGGCCGCATCGTGCCGCCGCGCGTGCCAGGCATCCTGTCGCAGTCGGTGCTGCGCCAGCCGGTCGGGCCGGTGGCGGCGTTCACGCCCTGGAACTATCCGGCCAACCTGCCGGCGCGCAAGCTCGGCAGTGCGCTCGCCGCCGGCTGCAGCGTGGTGATCAAGCCGGCCGAGGAAACCCCGGGAACCTGCATGCAGATCGTGCAGTGCTTTCTCGATGCCGGCGTGCCGCCGCTGGCGCTCAACATGGTGTGCGGCGACCCGGCGCAGGTGTCGTCGACATTGATCGCGCACGAGGCGATCCGCAAGGCCTCGTTCACCGGCTCGGTGGCGGTGGGCAAGCTGCTCGGTGCGCAGTGCGCCGAACGAGTCAAGCGCTTCACCGGCGAACTCGGCGGCCATGCGCCGGTGATCGTTTGCGCCGACGCCGACCTGCCGTTCGCGCTCAAGGCGTCGCTGGCGGCCAAGTTCCGCAACGCCGGCCAGGTCTGCGCATCGCCGATCCGCTTCTACGTGCACCGCTCGCTCTACGCCTCGTGGGCCGAGCAGTTCGTGCGCGGCGCGCAGGCATTGCGGCTGGGGGCCGGGCTCGACGCGCAGACGCAGATGGGTCCGCTCGCGCACGAGCGCCGCCTGCACGAGATGGAGCGCTTCGTCGCCGATGCGCGTGACCAGGGCGCGCGCGTGCTGTGCGGCGGCGAGCGCGTGGCGCGGCCGGGATTCTTCTTCTCGGCCACGGTGATCGCCGAGGCGCCGCACTCCACGCTGGTGCAGCGCATCGAGCCGTTCGGCCCGATCGCGCTGGTCGAGCCGTTCGACACGCTCGACGAGGCCATCGCCAACGCCAACGCCCTCCCCTATGGGCTCGGCGCGTATGCCTTCACGCGCGACCTGCAGCTCGCACACCGGCTGGGCCACGAGATCGAGGCCGGCATGGTCGGCATCAACCATTTCGGCGTGTCGCAGCCCGAGATGCCGTTCGGCGGTTGGAAGGAAAGCGGCATCGGCCACGAGATGGGCGCCGAAGGTCTGCTGCACTACACCGAGATCAAGACCATCACCGTGGGGGTGCCGAAATGACCACCAGCGTCGAGCAGCTCAAGCACGACAACGCGCAGTTCCTGTTCCACCCGATGGCGCATCCGGCGGCGATGCGCAAGTCGCGCCCCGACATCATCGCTCGCGGCGAAGGCTGCTGGGTGTGGGACGTCGACGGCCACAAGATGATCGACGGCGTGGCGGGGCTGTGGAGCAGCAACCTCGGCCACAGCAACCGCAAGGTGCGCGACGCCATCGTCGCGCAGCTCGACGAGCTGCCGTTCTACAACACCTTCCGCGGCACCACGCATCCGCGGGCGATCGAACTCTCGGCGCGCGTCGTGCAGACGATGCAAGCCGACGACGTCGGCGCGGTGCTGTTCGGCAACGGCGGTTCCGACGCGGTGGAAGGCGCGCTCAAGCTCGCGCGCCAGTACTGGAAGCTTCGCGGCCAGAGCGAGCGCACCAAGTTCATCTCGCTCAAGCAGGGCTACCACGGCGTGCACTTCGGCGGCATGAGCGTCAACGGCCTGGGCAACATCCGACGCGCCTACGAGCCGCTGATGCCGGGCTGCTTCCACATCGATTCGCCCTGGCTCTATCGCAACGCGTACACGCAAGACCCCGAGGAACTCGGCCGGGTGTGCGCCGGGCTGCTCGAGCGCGAGATCCAGTTCCAGGGCGCCGACACGGTGGCCGCGTTCATCGCCGAACCGGTGCAGGGCTCGGGCGGCGTGATCGTGCCGCCGCCCAACTTCTGGCCGCTCGTGCGCGAGGTGTGCAACCGGCACGACGTGCTCTTGATCGCCGACGAAGTGGTCACCGGTTTCGGCCGCACCGGCGCCTGGTTCGGCACGCGGCTGTGGGGCGTGAAGGCCGACTTGTGGTGCCTGGCCAAGGGCATCAGCTCGGGCTACGTGCCGCTGGGCGCCACCGCGCTCGGCCGCAAGTTGGCCGATGCGTTCTTCGCCGACGACGGGTCGATGGGCACGGTGGCGCACGGCTACACCTACAGCGGCCATCCCGTGGCCGCCGCCGCGGCGCTGGCCACGCTCGACGAACTCGAGCGCCTCGACGTGGTGGGCAACGCCGCGCGGGTGGGCGCGCATTTCCAGGCCCGCCTGCGCGAGTTCGTGTCGCGCTACTCGATCGTGGGCGACGTGCGCGGCGTCGGCCTGATGTGCGCGCTCGAGATGGTCGCCGACAAGGCGCGCCGCACGCCGCTGCCGCGCGGCAGCGACCTGCCGCTGCGCCTGGCGCGCGAGGCCTACCGGCGCGGCGCGATGGTGCGCGTGTCGGGGCCCAACATGATCCTGTCGCCGCCGCTGGTGATCACGCGCGAGGAGGTCGACCATCTGGTGGACATCCTCGAAGCCACGTTCGACGCCGTGGGTCGGGCATCGTGACGGCGTCGCCCACCGTCTTGCTGATCGGCACGCTCGACACCAAGAGCGACGAGGCCGCGTTCCTGCGCGATACCCTGATGGCGCAAGGCGCGCGCGCCTTGCTGATGGACGTGGGCGTGCTCGGTCGCGGCACGCTCGCCCCCGAGATCGCGAACACCGAGGTCGCGGCCGCCGCCGGCATGACGCTGCAACAGGTGATGGCCGGCGGCGACGAGAACGATTCGATGCAGGCGATGGCGCGCGGCGCGGCGCTGCTGGCGGCGCAGTTGCATGCGCAGCGTCGCATCGACGGCGTGCTGGTGTTCGGCGGCACGATGGGCACCGACCTCGCGCTCGACGTGACGCAGGCGCTGCCGCTGGGGTTTCCGAAGGTGCTGCTGTCGACCATCGCGCACTCGCCGTTGCTGCCGCCGCAGCGCATCGCGCCCGACCTCATCACCGTGTTGTGGGCCGGTGGCCTGCACGGCCTGAACGGGCTGTGTCGCTCGGCACTGGCCCAGGCTGCCGGCGCGGTGGTGGGCGCGTGCCGCGCCGCGCTGCCGCCGCGGGCGGATCGCCCGATGGTCGGCATGACCTCGCTCGGCTCGAGCGCGCTCGGCTACATGAAGGCGCTGCAACCCGAGCTGGAGCGCCGCGGCTACGAGCTGGCGGTGTTCCACACCACCGGCATGGGCGGGCGCGCGTTCGAGGCGCTGGCCGAGCAGCGGCGCTTCGTCGCGGTGATGGACTTCAGCTTGCAGGAGCTGATGAACCACATCGGCGACTCGTGCGTCAGCGCGGGGCCCGACCGCCTGTGCGGCGCCGGCCGCGCCGGGGTGCCGCAGATCGTGGCCCCCGGTGCCACCGACATGGTCGACTACCCCGCATGGCAGAGCGCGCCCGAACGCTTCGCCGGCCGGCCGATGCACGCCCACAACCGTTTGATCGCGTCGGCCTGCATCGGCGCCGACCTGCGGCGCGACGTCGCGCGCGCCATCTGCGAGCGGCTCGCGAGCGCCCGCGGCCCCACTGCGCTGATCGTGCCGACGCAGGGCATCGAGGGCTGGGATCGGCCCGGCGAGCCGCTGCACGATCCCGAATCGCTTGCCGTGCTGGTCGACGAGCTGCGGCGCAGCGCACCGAAGGAGACCGAGCTGGTCATGCTGGACGCGCACATCAACGACCGCGCCTTCGTCGATGCCGCGCTGGCGGTGTTCGACCGCTGGGTCGAACGCGGGCACATCGTGGGCAGCGCCGTCGAGGCGAACGCCGCAGCGCGCACCGCGAAGGATGCCTCATGACGCCCGGCGCGCTGGTGCTCGATTTCGGTGGCGTGATCACCCGCACGCTGTTCGAGACACACGCGCTGACCGAGCGCCGGCTCGGTCTGGCCCCCGGCACCCTCGCGTGGCGCGGGCCGTTCGATCCGGCAAGCGACCCGCTCTGGCGCGACATGCAGGCCGACAAGATCAGCGAGCGCGACTACTGGATGCTGCGAACGCGCGAGGTCGGCGCGCTGGTGGGCGAGCAGTGGGTCCGCATGGACACCTTCGTGCAGCGCGCCCGCGGCTCCGACATGGACAAGACGATCCGGCC
This sequence comes from Burkholderiaceae bacterium, assembly GCA_036280035.1. Lineage (GTDB taxonomy): Bacteria > Pseudomonadota > Gammaproteobacteria > Burkholderiales > Burkholderiaceae_C > JAEUPI01. Next base: position 20,876 of record DASURM010000349.1, read on the forward strand.
CGAGGCGGTGGCGGCGCTCGAGCGCGCCAAGGCCGCCGGCCACAAGCTCGCGGTGCTGTCCAACGAACTCGATCTCTTCTACGGCACCGAGCTGCGCCACCGCCTGCCGCTGATGAAGCTGCTCGACGTGGTGGTCGATGCCACCTACACGGGCATTCTCAAACCCGACGTTCGCGCCTACGAGCTGTGCGCGCAGCAGCTCGGCATGCCGGCGGCGGCGTGCGTGTTCGTCGACGACCAGCAACGCAACGTCGAAGGCGCCGCGCGGGCGGGAATGCAGGCGGTGCACCTCGACGTGGCGCGGCCGGCGGCGGCGTTCGAACGCGCGCTGGCGCTGCTGGGCGTGCGCGACGCTGCGGGCGCGAGGTCGACATGAACGCCCCGACGCCTCAGCGCGTGGCGCAACTGATGCAGTCGGAGCAAGCGCGCTTCGAGCGCACGCACGCGCGCTCGGGCGAGCTGTTCACGCAGGGCAAGCAGCACTGGCTGTACGGCGCGCCGTCGCACTGGATGCGGCGCTGGATGGGCGGCTGGCCGCTTTGCATCGCCGACCAGCCGCACGACTACGGCGTGCACCTCACCGACGTCGACGGCAACGAGCTGGTCGACTTCTGCCTCGGCGACAGCGGCGGCATGTGCGGCCACGGCCACCCCGCCATCGTGCAGGCGATGGCGCGCCAGCGAGCATCGGCACCTCGCTGATGCAGCCCAGCGGCGACGCCGCCTGGGTGGGCGCCGAGCTGCAGCGCCGCTTCGGCCTGCCGTACTGGAACCTCACCACCTCGGCCAGCGACGCCAACCGCGCCTGCATCCGGCTGGCGCGCATGATCACCGACCGGCCGCGCGTGCTGGTGTTCTCCGGCGCCTACCACGGCAGCGTGGAAGAGGCCCACGTCGAGCTGGCACCCGATGGCAGCGTGCGGCTGCGCAACGGCATCCACCCGAATGCGTTCCCGCACGACCGGCTTTCGCGGGTAGTCGAGTTCAACGACGTGGCAGCGCTGGAGCGGGCGCTGCGCGAGGGCGACGTGGCCTGCGTGCTGGCCGAGCCGGCGCTGACCAACTTCGGCATGGTGCAGCCGCAGCCGGGCTTCCACGACGCGCTGCGCCGCCTGACGCGCGAGACCGGCACGGTGCTGGTGATCGACGAGACGCACACCATCTCCGGCGGCCCCGGCGGCTACACGCGCGCGCACGGGCTGGAGCCCGACATGTTCGTGCTCGGCAAGGCGATCGCAGGCGGCATCCCGGCCGCGGTGTTCGGCCTCTCGCAGGCGATGGCCGAGCGCGTCTGGCAGGCGCTGCCGCCGCTGCCGCCCACCGCACGGCAGAGCG
>DASURM010000350.1:0-2206 GCA_036280035.1 Burkholderiaceae bacterium
CGCCGGGCAGCGCGTGCTGTTCATCCACACCGGCGGCATGCCCAGCGTGTTCGCCTACGAGCGCGTGCTGCTGGGCCTCGACGAGATGGGGCCTTAGCTCACGCCGTGTCGTCGCCGGGCGCGGCCGCTGCAGCCATCGGAACCCGCGTCGCCGCGCGCATCGAGATCACCTGCGAGACGACCACCAGCGCCCCGAGCGCGAGACCGATCAGATCGGTGATCCAGCCCGGCTTGATCAGCAACAGCGCACCGACGATCAGCAGCGCGCGCTGCCAGGCGGTGGCCGGCCGCAGCAGGTAGCCGAACAAGCCGCCGGCCAGCAGGATCACGCCCAGCGAGGCCGACACGGTGGCGAGCACGCTGGTCGACCAGTCGCCGATCAGCAGCAGCGCCGGCTCGTAGACGAACATGAACGGCACGATGTACGCCGGCGCCGCGGCGCGCATCGCCGCCCAGCCGGCGGCCCACATGTTGGCCTTGGCCAGGCCGGCGGCGGCGAACACGGCCAGCGCCACCGGCGGCGTGATGGCCGACAGGATCGCGAAGTAGAACGCAAACATGTGCGCCGCCGGCGTCGCGGCGCCGAGCTTGATGATCGCCGGCACCAGCAGCGACACCATCACGATGTAGGCCGGCGTGGTGGGCATGCCCATGCCGAGCACGATGCCGGCCATCGCGGTGAGCACCAACGCCAGCACCAGCGAGTTCTGCGCCAGCGCGATCACCACCTGCGTGAAGGTGATGCCCAGCCCGGTGATGGTGACGCAGCCGATCACCAGGCCGGCGCAGGCGCAGGCCATCGCCACCGCCAGCGTGTTGCGTGCGCCGTCTTCGAGCGCGCCGAGCACGCTGCGCCAGCCGATGCCCTGGCGCGTGGTGGCGCGCAGCAGCGCCACCGGCAGGCAGGTGAGCGCGCCCACCAGCGCGCACAGCGGCGCCGAGTAACCCATGAACAGCCCGACTAGGATGACCCCGATCGGAATGAACAGGTGCCCGCGCTCGACCATCACCCGCGGCAGCCGCGGCAACTGCGCGCGCGGCACGCCGGCCAGACCTTCGCGCTTGGCCACGAAGTGCACCGCGAAGAACACCGCCAGGTAGTACAGCAGCGCGGGGATCGCCGCCCACAGCGCCACCGTGGCGTACGGCACCGCCAGGAACTCGGCCATCACGAACGCCGCCGCGCCCATCACCGGCGGCATCAGCTGGCCGCCGGTGGAGGCTACCGCCTCCACCGCGGCGGCGAACGGCGGCTTGAAGCCGGTGCGCTTCATCAGCGGGATCGTGATCGGCCCGTCGACCATCACGTTGGCGACTGCGCTGCCCGACACGGTTCCGAACAGCGACGAGCTGACCACGGCCACCTTGCCCGGCCCGCCGGCCTGGTGGCCGGTGATCGACATCGCGAAATCCATGAACAACTGGCCGGTGCCGCTGCGCTCCATGAACGCGCCGAACAGCACGAACAGCATCACGTACGACGCCGACACGCCCAGCGTCGAGCCGAAGATGCCCTCGGTGGAGTAGTAGAGCTGCTCGAGCAGCACCGGAAACTTCACCTGCGTGAACAGCGCCGCGTAGCCGATGAACACCAGCGAGGTCAGCGGCAGCGCCCAGCCGATCACGCGCCTCGTGCCCTCCAGCACCACCAGCACCAGCGCGACGCCGTAGAACTTGTCCCACGGCGTCAGCTCGTCGATGTAGATGATGCGGTTGATGAACACCTGGTACTCGACGAAGATGTGCAGCACCGCCGCGCAGCCGAGCGCCAGCAGCGCTACGTCGACGGCGCGTCCGAGTGCGCTGCCGCCGGGGCGCAGCGGGTACAGCAGGAACACCAGCGTCATCGCGAACAGCAGGTGCGTTCCGCGGAAGATCACCGCCTCGGGCGGGCCGAAGCCGGCCACCCACATGTGGTAGAGCGACATCGCCACCGCGATCGCGCCCACCAGCAGGCGCAGCGCCCGCGTGGTGGGTGCGGTGGCAGCGTTCTCTTCCTGGGCCATCGCTCAGGCTCCCCTGCAGAGCGCGGCCGGCCGGCGCTGGGCCGCTCCCGAGCCGGCCGCGCCCCCTCGGGGGGCAGCGACCGCAGGGAGCGTGGGGGCCAACATCAGATCACGCCCTTTTCCTTGTAGTACTTCGCGGCGCCCTTGTGCAGCGGCACGCCGATGTCGAGCGCCATGTCCTTCGGCGTCAGCCCGGTGAT
>DASURM010000351.1:0-9041 GCA_036280035.1 Burkholderiaceae bacterium
GGTATGCTTGTTCCAGGCGTCCCACAGCAGGACGAGCGACATTACGAAGATCACCCACAACAGGGTGCGGCGCATATCGGTCATGAGCGTGTCTTGGCCAGGAGTCGGGTGAATAGAGCGGGCGGCTGTTGCGGCACCGGATCGCAACCGCCCTGGCACCATGGATGGCAGCGCAGCAGGCGTGCGCCGGCGAGCGCGCCACCGGCGAGCGCCCCGTGGCGGCGCAGCGCCTGCAGCGCATAGGCCGAGCAGGTGGGTTCGAACCGGCAAGCGTTGCCCAGCCACGGCCGCAGCGCAAAGCGATACGCCAGAACGAGCCCGATCAGCGCGCGGCACGGCAGTCGGCGCAGCGCCACCAGGGCGCGCTTCACTCGACCATCCCCGCCGGCGGTGTCTTGCTCACTCGTTGGGCTGCCTTCCGCGCTTGCGGGCTCGGGGAGCAGCACTTCGCAGCGGCCGTGCGCACCCACAGGGTTACCTTCGCGCCGAAGCGCTTCGGCATGCGCCCTTTCGGGCAGCCGGGCGGGGATCATGGATCATCCTTCGCGCTGCGCGCTTCGGTACCTTGGGAGCGGCCCGGAGGCTCATGAGGCGGCCCGCTTCAGCAGCCCCTCCAACTCGGCGCGCGCCGCGTCGCGCAGCCGCGCCGGCGCAGCGGAACGGAACCGATGCGAGTCGAACGGCCGGCACAGCCGAAGCAGCCACATGCCGCACGCGAGGCTGGCGTGATGTCGGCGCATCGCCTCGCGCATTTGCCTGCGCAGCAGGTTGCGAGTGGTCGCTTTGCGTGCGTGCCGCTTGGGCACGACGACCCCCAACCACCAGCGTGCCTGCGCTGCCGCCTGGAAGTCGTCCACAGTCTGTGGGCAATGGTCTGCAGCATCTGTGGATAACTCTGTGGTTTGGCGCTTCGATCGCGCTACTGCCATCGGTAACCCGGACAGATAGTGTGCTGCGAAGTGAGCGCTCCGCGCCTTCGCCGGGGTTGCTAGCACGACTTCGAATTCGGCCGGTCGCCGCAGACGGCCGAGCGTTGGGGACGCGGGGGCCAGACTCAGACCGACAAGCGCTTGCGCCCTTTGGCTCGACGCGCATTTATCACCGCGCGTCCACCGCGGGTCTTCATGCGAACGAGGAATCCGTGCGTGCGCGCTCGGTGAACCTTGGAGGGTTGGTAGGTGCGTTTCATTTAGGTGGGGACGTCGGCTGCGAGCAACACCGCTCGCGCGAGCGCGGCGAGGAAAAGGTGACCAATTGTGCAGCCTGGTGAAGACAGGGTAGACGCGAAAGCCGCTCCCCGCCTTGGCGCCCACACACCACAGGTGCGGCGGCGCGCTGCTTCTCCGGGCTGTTCGGGAAATCGCGAATTAGAGCAAAAAGGCCTTTTTCGGTCAAACACTTGCACGGCAAGTTGCGCCTTGGCGCCACCCTTGACGCGGGCGATCGAACTGTGGATAACCGCGCCTGGCGCGCTCGGCGAGGGCCGATCACAGTGCCGTTCGAAAACAACTTGTCCACAATGAGCGTCGATCTCTGGGAGCGGGGCCGCGAACGCCTCGCAGCCGAACTTCCCGAACAGCAGTTCAACACCTGGATCCGGCCGTTGCCGTCGGCCGATTTCAGCGATCGCGGCGATACGGGCGCGGTCGTTTCGCTGCGGGTGACCAGCCGCTTCAAGCTCGATTGGATCCGCTCGCAGTACGCCGGTCGCATCGAAGGCGTGCTGAGCGAACTCGCCGGCAAGCCGATCCGCCTCGAGCTGAACCTGGCGCCACGCGAGGGCGCGCGGCCCGGTCCCCTTTCGGGGCTGCGGCCCATGCCATCGGCCAGCCCCGGGTCGGCGGCCGCTTGGCTGGCCGGCGCGGTTCGCGGCGCGACCGCCGAGGCCGATGGCGAGCCGGTAGCGCCAGCGAACGGCTTCACGGCACCACCACATCGCCTGAACCCGGCGCTGACGTTCGACACGCTGGTCGCCGGCCGTGCCAACCAGATGGCACGCACCGCGGCGCTGCATGTCGCCGGCGCGCCGGGAGCCATGTACAACCCATTGTTCGTCTATGGCGGCGTCGGCCTGGGCAAGACGCACCTGGTACACGCGGTCGGCAACGCGCTGCTGAGGGACAAGCCACATGCCCGCGTGCAATACCTGCACGCCGAGCAGTTCATCAGCGACGTCGTCAAGAACTACCAGCGCAAGACCTTCGACGAGCTCAAGGCCAAGTACCACTCGCTCGACCTGCTGTTGATCGACGACGTGCAGTTCTTCGGCGGCAAGGAGCGCTCGCAGGAGGAGTTCTTCAACGCGTTCGAGGCGCTGTTGGCCAAGCGCGCGCACATCATCATGACCAGCGACACCTACCCCAAGGGGCTGGCCGACATCGACGAGCGGCTGACGAGCCGTTTCGATGCCGGGCTGACGGTGGCCATCGAGCCCCCGGAGCTCGAGATGCGGGTCGCGATACTGATCAAGAAGGCCATCGCCGAAGGCGCCGAGATGCCCGAAGACGTGGCGTTCTTCGTCGCCAAGAACGTGCGAGCCAACGTGCGCGAACTCGAAGGCGCGCTGCGCAAGGTGCTGGCCTACAGCCGCTTCAGCCAGAAAGAGATCAACATCGGCCTGGCGCGCGAGGCGCTGAAAGATCTGCTGTCGATCCAGAACCGCCAGATCTCGGTCGAGAACATCCAGAAGATGGTCGCTGACTTCTACAAGATCAAGGTGGCCGACATGTACAGCAAGAAGCGGCCGGCGTCGATCGCCCGGCCGCGCCAGATCGCGATGTACCTGGCCAAGGAGCTGACGCAGAAGAGCCTGCCAGAGATCGGCGAATTGTTCGGCGGCCGCGACCACACCACGGTGCTGCACGCGGTGCGCAAGGTCGGCGGCGAGCGCGGCAAGAACACCGAACTGAATCAACAACTCCACGTTCTCGAGCAGACGCTCAAGGGGTGAGTCCACCGTGCGGGCCCGTGCAGGTCCGCGAGTGGCCGAACGAACCGGCCTGCAGGCCGCGAGGTGCGGTCGCAGACCACCAACCCGATCGGCATGTTCTCGCCGACTGACAACCCTGAGGACAACCTTCGAGCAACCCCCCAGTCATCCACAGCCAGCCAGCCCTTGGTCGAGTTGTTCATCTCAGCAGTGCGAGCCACCCCAAGCCCGCCCACAGGGTCGTCCGGTCGCTAAACCGGCGCAAAGACAGGCGAAAATGGCATTTTCCACAGTCGGCCGGCGCGCCTACTACAACGACTACGCTTGAGAGGAAGACATGATCGTCTTGAAAGCTCCGCAACGCGCGCTGCTCGGTGCGCTGCACGCGGTAGCCGGCATCGTCGAGCGACGGCATACGCTGCCGATCCTCGCCAACGTCCTGCTGCGCAAGGAAGGGCCGTCGATCGAGCTGACCACCAGCGATCTGGAGATTCAGGTCCGCACGCGTGCCGAACTCGGCGGCGACGCGGGCAGCTACGCCACCACGGTGGGCGCGCGCAAGCTGATCGACATCCTGCGCAGCCTGCCCGACGACCAACTGATCACGCTGACATCGACGCAAAGCAAGCTCACGCTGCAGGCCGGCAAGAGCCGTTTCACGTTGCAGACCTTGCCGGCCGAGGATTTTCCGCTGGTCAACGAGGCCAGCGACTACGGGCCATCGTTCGCGGTACCGCAGCAGACGCTGAAGCACCTGATCAACCAAGTGCACTTCGCGATGGCGGTGCACGACATCCGCTACTACCTCAACGGCATCCTGTTCGTCGCCGAAGGCAAGACGCTGACGCTGGTGGCCACCGACGGCCACCGTCTCGGGCTGGCGCAGGCGCAATTGGCCGGCGAGATTCCGAAGCAGGAGGTGATCCTGCCGCGCAAGACCGTGCTCGAGTTGCAGCGGTTGTTGCGCGACGAGGACACGCCGATCGAACTGCGCTTCGCCGGCAACCAGGCCAAGTTCGTCTTCAGCGGCATGGAGTTCGTGACCAAGCTGGTCGAGGGCAAGTTCCCCGACTACAACCGCGTGATCCCGAAGAACCACAAGAACGCGCTGGTGCTCGGACGCGAGCCGCTGCTGGCGAGCCTGCAGCGCGCGGCGATCATGACCAGCGAGAAGTTCAAGGGTGTGCGCGTCAACGTCGAGCCGGGCAACCTGCGAATCGCGGCCAGCAACGCCGAGCAGGAGGAGGCGAAGGAGGAGCTCGAGGTCGACTACAACGGCGACGCGATCGAGATCGGCTTCAACGTCACCTATCTGATCGACGCGCTGGCCAACCTGACGCAAGAAATGGTCAGGCTCGAGCTGCAGGACAGCAACTCGAGCGCGCTGATCACAGTGCCCGACGAGGCGGGTTTCAAGTACGTCGTGATGCCGATGAGGATCTGAGGCTCGAAGAGCCTCAGATCACATCGGCTTTGCCGGTCCGTTGCGCACCCCCTGCCCCCGCCGCGCGGGGGTTCCAGTCAGTTGATTGCCCGGGCCCGTTCCGGGCCCTCTAGAAGTCCGTGATGAGTGAATCCGAGAACCCCGACCCCAGATCCGACGACTCCAGCTACGGCGAGGGCTCGATCCAGATCCTCGAGGGCCTGGAGGCGGTGCGCAAGCGGCCGGGCATGTACATCGGCGACACCTCCGACGGCACCGGGCTGCACCACCTGGTGTTCGAGGTGGTCGACAACTCGATCGACGAGGCGCTGGCGGGTTTCTGCGACGACATCGTGGTGACGATCCACACCGACAACTCGATCTCGGTGATCGACAACGGCCGCGGCATCCCGACCGGCATCAAGATGGACGACAAGCACGAGCCCAAGCGCTCGGCTGCGGAGATCGCGCTGACCGAGTTGCACGCCGGGGGCAAGTTCAACCAGAACAGCTACAAGGTGTCGGGCGGCCTGCACGGCGTCGGCGTGTCGTGCGTCAATGCGCTGTCGAAGATGCTGCGCCTGACGGTCAAGCGCGACGGCGTCGTGCACTTCATGGAGTTCAAGCGCGGTGTGCCGCAGGAGCGCCTGATCGAGCAGCGCGACGGCGTCGACGTGTCGCCGATGCGCCTGCTCGGCGCGACCGAGAACCGCGGCACCGAGGTGCATTTCCTGCCCGACGACGAGATCTTCACGAACATCGACTTCCACTACGACGTGCTGGCCAAGCGGCTGCGTGAGCTGTCGTTCCTGAACAATGGCGTGCGCATCAAGCTGGTCGACGAGCGCAACGCCAAGGAAGACAACTTCGCCTTCGCCGGCGGCGTGCGCGGCTTCGTCGAGTTCATCAACCAGGGCAAGCACGTCCTGCATCCGAACATCTTCCACGTCGACGCCGAGAAACTGAGCGAGCAGAGCACGACCATCGGCGTCGAGGTGGCGATGCAGTGGAACGACGGCTACAACGAGACCGTGCTCGCCTTCACCAACAACATCCCGCAGCGCGACGGCGGCACCCACCTCACCGGCCTGCGCGCCGCGATGACGCGTTCGATCAACAAGTACATCGACGACCAGGAGCTGGCGAAGAAGGCCAAGGTCGAGATCGGCGGCGACGACATGCGCGAAGGCCTGGCCTGCGTGGTCAGCGTCAAGGTGCCGGAGCCCAAGTTCTCGAGCCAGACCAAGGACAAGCTGGTGTCCAGCGAGGTGCGCGGCCCGGTCGAAGACGTGGTCAGCAAGGCGCTCACCGACTGGCTGCTCGAGCATCCGCTCGACGCCAAGACGGTGTGCGGCAAGATCGTCGACGCCGCGCGCGCCCGTGAAGCCGCGCGCAAGGCGCGCGAGATGACGCGCCGCAAGGGCGTGCTCGACGGCGTGGGGTTGCCCGGCAAGCTCGCCGACTGCCAGGAGAAGGATCCGGCGCTGACCGAGATCTACATCGTCGAGGGCGATTCGGCCGGCGGCTCGGCCAAGCAGGGGCGCGATCGCAAGTTCCAGGCCATCCTGCCGCTGCGCGGCAAGATCCTCAACGTCGAGCGGGCGCGCTACGAGAAGCTGCTGTCCAGCGAGGCGATCGTCACGCTGATCACTGCGTTGGGCACCGGCATCGGGGCTGACGATTTCAACCCCGACAAGCTGCGCTACCACCGCATCATCATCATGACCGACGCCGACGTCGACGGCGCCCACATCCGCACGCTGCTGCTGACGTTCTTCTACCGGCAGATGCCGGTGCTGATCGAGCGCGGCCACGTCTACATCGCGCAGCCACCGCTGTACAAGGTGAAGCTCGGCAAGCAGGAGCAGTACCTCAAGGACGATCCGGAACTCGATGCCTACATGCTGAAGGTCGCGCTGCAGGAGGCGCGCATCGAACCCGGCGGCGGCAAGCCGGCGATCGGCGGGCCGGCGCTCGAGGAATTGGCGCGCCAATACGTGCTGGCCGAGAGCGTGATCGAGCGGTTGGCCAACTGGATGGACGGCGCGGCGCTACGCGCGATCGCCGACGGGCTGCCGCTCGACCTCGATACGCCAGCGGCCGCCGAGGCCAGCGCCGCGGCGCTGGCCGGTGCGCTGCGCGACGCGCAGGTCAGCGCCGGCATCGATGCGCGCACCGACAAGCAGCTGCTGCGCATCAGTCGCCGACAGCACGGTAACGTGAAGATCAGCAGCATCACGCAGGACTTCGTGCACGGCGCCGACTACGAGGTGCTGGCGCGCGCCGGGGCCACGTTCAAGGGCCTGCTGACGTCCGACGCGGTGGTGGTGCGCGGCGAGGGCGAGCGCCGCAAGGAGCTGAAGGCGGGTGAATTCCGCGTCGCGATGGCCTGGCTGATGAGCCAGGCCGAGAGCCAGGTCGGGCGCCAACGCTACAAAGGCCTGGGCGAGATGAACCCCGAGCAGTTGTGGGAGACCACGATGGACCCGGCGGTGCGCCGCCTGCTGAAGGTGCAGATCGAAGACGCGATCGAGGCCGACCGCGTGTTCACGATGCTGATGGGCGACGAGGTCGAACCGCGGCGCGACTTCATCGAAAGCAACGCGCTGCGCGCGGCGAACATCGACGTCTGATGATGATGAGGGGTCGGACGTGCTCCACGGCAAGACCATCATCGTCACCGGCGCCTCTTCTGGCATCGGCGCAGCGTCCGCCGCGCTCGCGGCGGCCGAGGGCGCCCAGGTTGTCTCGGTCGACATCAACCAGCCAGCGCAGGCCGTCGGCGAGTTCTTCCGGGCCGACCTTTCCGACAAGGCGTCGATCGATCGCCTGGTCGCTGCGTTGCCCAGTGGAGCCCACGGCCTGGCCAACATCGCCGGTCTGCCGCCGACGCGCGCGGCTGAGGCCGTGGTGGCCGTCAATCTCGTCGGGCTGAAGTACCTGACCACACAGTTGGTTCCCAAGCTGGCCGACGGCGCGTCGATCGTGAACCTCGCGTCGCTGGCGGGGCTGGGCTGGCCCGATGCCAAGCAGGCGATCGACGCCAGCGCCCGACTCGACTTCGACGGCATTGCGGCCTTCTGCAAGGCGCACTCGATCGCCGGCGGCCGCAGCTACTTCTTCTCGAAGGAGGCGCTGATCGTGTGGACCATGCAGAACCGCTGGACCTGGCGTTCCCGCGGCATCCGCATGAACGCCGTCAGTCCGGGGCCGGTCGAGACGCCGATCCTCAAGGACTTTCTCGAGACCTTGGGTGCTCGCGCCGAAGAAGACATGCGGACGATGGATCGCGCCGGACGTCCCGGGGACATCGCGCCGGTGGTCGCCTTCCTGCTGTCGGACGGATCGGCGTGGATCCGCGGTACCAATGTCCCGGTGGACGGCGGCATGTTCTCGAACGTGCTGTGCCAGCGGCATGGCTATTGAGGAGGCCGGCGAGGCGACCGGCACGGCCGTCGAGTAGGCGGGCGACAAGATCGAGCGAACGCCGAAGGCGCTGGCTGCTCAGTGGCCTTTGAACCGCGGCTCGCGCCGCGCCGCCATCGCTGCCACGCCCTCTTGGAAGTCGGCCGTTTCGAGCTGGATGCGCTGCTGCTGGCTCTCGTGCGCCACGGCGCTGCGGATCTGCTCGACCAGCCCCGCGCGCAGCGTCGCGCGAGTGGCCTGCACCGCGATCGGCGCCGAGGTCGCGATCTCGCGCGCGAGCGCCAGGGCCCGAACACGCACCTGGTCGCGTGCGACCAGCTCGTCGGCCAGGCCGATGCGGTGCGCTTCGCTGCCGTCGATGCGCCGACCGGTGTAGAACAGCAGCGCCGCCCGTTGAACGCCGAGCAGCCGCGGCAGCGTGACCGACAAGCCGAACCCCGGATGGATGCCGAGGCGGTTGAAGTTGGCCGAGAATCGCGCCTCGGGGCAGGTGACGCGGAAGTCGGCCACCAGCGCGAGCCCGAGTCCGCCGCCGACTGCAGGCCCGTGCACCGCGGCGACCACCGGTTTGGTGCAGGCGAACAGCCGCAGTGCATCGGCGTAGAGCGGGTTGACTGCGCGCGCGCTGCGTTGCGGCGGCGTCGCGTCGCGCGTGGCGAAATCCGCTCCCGCGCAAAACGCGCTGCCCTGCGCGGCGAGCACGATGGCGCGGCAGCGGCGATCGGCCTCCAGCGCCTCGAACGCATCGGCCAGCGCGCCGACCAGCGCGAGGTCGAAGTAGTTGTGCGGCGGCCGCCGCAGCTCGGCGACGGCCACGGCGCCGTCGAGGTCGACGCCGACATCGGGCGACGCTGGCTTGCTCATGTCGTGCAAGGGGACGTGGGCGGCGTACGGTGCCGTCACGGCACGACGCCGTCGAAACGGCGCCTCGTCAACGATGGCCAGAATGCGATGCCGCCGGCGCGGATCGCCAGCCCGCCGAGGCGCGCTGCCCACCAGGCGTCGCTGCCGAACTGCTCGCGCCACGCCCACAGCCGGCGCGTTGCGAAGTGCAGCGAATGCTCGCGCGTGAAGCCGATCGCCCCATGCACCTGGTGGGCGATGCCGCACGCCCGCGTGGCCGCCTCGCCGCAGCGAACCTTGGCCACCGCGATGCTGTATGGCGCGGCCGGCGCGTCGGCTCGTGTGCTGTTCGGTGCATCGGCGGCAGCGGCCAGCGCCGACATCCGCGCGGCGGCCACGTCGCCGGCCATCAGCGCGAGC
>DASURM010000352.1:0-7095 GCA_036280035.1 Burkholderiaceae bacterium
GAAGAACTCGAGCCGAGCCACGACGATGCGATCACCGATCAAGCGCTCGAAGACTACGTACGCTGGCGCGCCAAGACCGTGTATCACCCGGTTGGCACCTGCAAGATGGGAGTCGACTCGGAGTCGGTGGTCGATCCGCAGTTGCGAGTGCGCGGCGTGGCACGCTTGCGCGTGTGCGACGCGTCGGTGTTCCCGACGATCATGAGCGGCAACACCAACGCACCGGTGATCATGGTCGCCGAACGCTGCGGCGATTTCATCCTCTCCGGCTCGCGCTGAGCGGATATCTCGAGAAGGACAGGCAAGGAGCCGCCGGCACCGAAGGAGATCGAGCATGGCCCAGACCCGCCCCGCCGACTGGAAGAACTACGACGACTTCGCCGCAGGCATCGCAACCAACCGCCTGCCGCCGACCGACGCGCTGGTCGGCCGCAGCCTTCGCCTGCAGTTGCCCGAGTTCAAGCTCGTGCTGCAACCCCGCTCGGCGCACGAGATGCACTGGAGCGAGGAGGGAGGCCGCAACGGCAGCGGCACCGACTGGTACGAGGCGATCGAGGTCGCCGGCGAGACCTACTTCATCGACCTGCTGCAGGCCAGCCGCCCGACCGAGGCGCTGACCGTGATCGTCAATACGCGCAGCCTGCGCGTGCTGGCGATCCGCTGTCGCGTGATCGGTGCGGACGAGGCCGCCGGCGAGCCGCGCGTGCCGCAGGATTTCTGGGTCGGCACGCTGGGTGACGACGCGTCGAAGGCGACCGGCATCGCGCCGCACGAAACGCGCGACCTGATCGGCCTGCGCACCTTCCAGACCTACAGCCCCCGGCACACCTACGAGCACACGTACCTGAACTCCAGGCGCTATGCCTGGCAATGCCTGGTCGGCGTGCAGCGCGGCCGTACCTCTTCATGTTCCGCGAGTTCCTGATTCCGGTGGCGTCGGTGTTCTTCTTCAACTTCGCCAGCGGTCGCTCGACCGGCAAGTTTCTCGGCGTCACCGGCGAGGGCAAGATCGCCAACAACCCGGCGGGCGCTTTCATGCGCAAGGCGTCGACCACGTCGTACCCTCCGGACCAGGCACCGATCTGAGGCTTCGGCGCTCGGCTGCGGCGGGCTGCCGCGATAATCGCCGGCGCTTCGGCCGCCCGCCGCAGGCCCGGATGGCGAAATTGGCAGACGCAGCGGACTTAAAATCCGCCGCCCTCGCAAGAGGGCATGTGGGTTCGATCCCCGCTCCGGGCACCACGCCATGATGGGTGTCGCATCCACCGGCGGCGCCACCGTGCGCGCCGACGCCGTCGAGGTGAACATGGCCTGGTTCCCGCAAGCAGCGTTGAACGACGGCGTGCGCAAGCGCGAGGTGTTCGGCTGGGCGATGTACGACTTCGCCAACTCGGGCTACACCACGGTCGTGCTGACTGCGGTGTTCAACGCTTATTTCGTCGCCGCGGTCGCCGGCGGCGCCCACTGGGCAACCCTGCTGTGGACGGCGGCGCTCGGTCTGTCGCGTGCGATCTGCATGGTGACGATGCCCACCCTCGGCGCCTATGCCGACGTGCGCGCCGCCAAGAAGCGTCTGCTGATGCTGACCACCGCGTTGTGCGTGGTGTGCACCGCCGGCCTGGCGTTCGTCGGCCCTGGCGGCGTGCTGCTCGGCGTGGTGCTGATCGTGCTGTCGAACCTGTTCTATTCCTACGGCGAGTCGCTGACCGCAGCGTTCCTGCCCGAGTTGAGCCGGCCCGATGCGCTCGGCCGCGTGTCGGGCTGGGGCTGGAGCTTCGGCTACTTCGGCGGCATGCTGACACTGGGCCTGTCGCTCGCCTACGTGTTGGCGGCGCAGCAGCGCGGCGAGAAGGCGAGCGATTTCGTGCCGGTGACGATGGTGATCACCGCGGTGATCTACGGCGCCGCGTCGATTGCCACCTTCGTGTTGCTGAAGGAGCGCGCACAGCCGCAGCCAGCCGCGGCGGGCGAGGGCCTCGCCGCGTCGCTGGCGCGCCTGCGCGAAACCTGGCTTCACGCCCGCCGCTACTCGGACTTCGTGTGGCTGATGGTGTGCGGCTTCTTCTACCAGGCCGGCATCGCGGTGGTGATCGCGCTGGCGGCCGTGTACGCCGAGCAGGTGCTCGGTTTCAAGCAGACGCAGACCATGCTCCTGGTGTTCCTGGTCAACATCGCGGCGGCGCTCGGCGCCTTCGCGTTCGGCTACTTCCAGGATCGCATCGGCCACAAGCTCGCACTCGGTACGACGCTGATCGGCTGGGTGGTGATGACCGTGCTGGCGTATGCCGCGACGACGGCCACGGTGTTCTGGGTGGCGGCGGTGATCGCGGGCCTGTGCATGGGCTCGAGCCAGTCGGCCGGCCGCGCGATGGTGGGCGTGTTCGCGCCACGCGAGCGGCTGGGCGAGTACTTCGGGCTGTGGACGTTCGCCACCAGCCTGGCCTCGATCGTCGGCCCGCTCACCTACGGCGTCGTGACCTGGCTGACCGCGGGCAACCACCGGCTGGCGATCGTCTCGACCGGCATCTTCTTCGTCATCGGGTGGCTCGCGATACGGCCGATCGACGTGCGCCGCGGCGCGGCGGCGGCGGGCTCGACCCCGCCCGCCGAGGGTGGGCGCGCCCGCCTCGCTTAGAGTAAGAACTGGACGATGGTCTGGTTTGGCGGTGCCGCCGCGGTGTCGAAACTAGAATCGTCGTTCCGCAGCACACGCATTCACGCTTTCAGGAGCCCCGCGTCATGAAGGTACTGGTCCCCGTCAAACGGGTGGTCGATTTCAACGTCAAGGTGCGCGTCAAGAGCGACGGCAGCGGCGTCGACATCGCCAACGTCAAGATGAGCATGAACCCGTTCGACGAGATCGCCGTCGAGGAGGCCATGCGGCTCAAGGAGAAGGGCGCCGTCACCGAGGTCATCGCCGTCAGCTGCGGCGTCGCGCAGTGCCAGGAGACGCTGCGCACCGCGATGGCGATCGGCGCCGATCGCGCGATCCTCGTCGAGACCAGCGAAGAGTTGCAGCCGCTGGCCGTGGCCAAACTGCTCAAGGCCCTGGTCGACAAGGAGCAGCCTGGCCTCGTGATCCTCGGCAAGCAGGCGATCGACGATGACTGCAACCAGACCGGCCAGATGCTGGCGGCGCTGGCCAAGCTGCCGCAGGCGACCTTCGCCTCCAAGGTGGTCGTCGAAGGCGACAGCGTCCAGGTCACGCGCGAGGTCGACGGCGGGCTGGAGACGATCAAGCTGAAGCTGCCGGCGGTGGTGACCACCGACCTGCGCCTGAACGAGCCGCGCTACGTGACGCTGCCCAACATCATGAAGGCCAAGAAGAAGCCGCTCGAGACGCTGAAGCCGGCCGACCTCGGCGTCGACGTGGCCCCGCGAATCAAGACGCTGAAGGTCGCCGAGCCGCCCAAGCGCGGCGCCGGCGTCAAGGTGCCCGATGTCGCGACCCTCGTGGCCAAGCTGAAGAACGAAGCGAAGGTGATCTGAAATGTCCGTCCTCGTCATTGCCGAACACGACCACGGCACGCTCAAGGGCGCCACCCTCAACACCGTGACCGCCGCGCTCGCCTGCGGCGGCGACGTGCACGTGCTGGTGGCCGGCCACAACGCCGGCGGCGCCGCGCAGGCGGCCGCCAAGATCGCCGGCGTGGCCAAGGTGCTGCACGCCGACGGCGCGAGCCTGGCCGAGCAACTCGCCGAGAACGTCGCAGCGCAGGTGCTGGGCATCGCCAAGAGCTACAGCCACCTGTTGTTCCCCGCCACCGCGCACGGCAAGAACGTGGCGCCGCGGGTGGCGGCGCTGCTCGACGTGGCGCAGATCAGCGACGCCAGCAAGGTCATCAGCGCCGACACCTTCGAGCGCCCGATCTATGCCGGCAACGCGATCGCCACCGTGCAGAGCAGCGACCCGATCAAGGTGATCACCGTGCGCACCACCGGCTTCGACCCGGCGGCCGCCAGCGGCGGCAGCGCCGCCGTGGAGGCGCTCGCCGCGGTGGCCGACAGCGGCCAGTCGAGCTTCGTCGGTGCCGAGATCGTCAAGCTCGACCGGCCTGAGCTGACCGCGGCCAAGATCATCGTCAGCGGCGGCCGCGCGATGGGCTCGAGCGACAAGTTCAACGAGGTGCTGACGCCGCTGGCCGACAAGCTCGGCGCCGCGCTCGGTGCCAGCCGCGCCGCGGTCGATGCCGGCTACGCCCCGAACGACTGGCAGGTCGGGCAGACCGGCAAGATCGTCGCGCCGCAGCTCTACATCGCCTGCGGCATCAGCGGGGCGATCCAGCACCTGGCCGGCATGAAGGACAGCAAGGTGATCGTCGCGATCAACAAGGACCCCGAGGCGCCGATCTTCTCGATCGCCGACTACGGCCTGGAGGCCGATCTGTTCACCGCCGTGCCCGAGTTGGTGAAAGCGCTGGGCGCCGCGAAGTGAACTGACCCGCAGGCGCCGACGCGGCGCCTGCCTTCCATGGAGGAGCGCCATGAGCTATCGCGCACCGGTTGCCGACATGCTGTTCGTGATGAAGGAACTGGCCGGCCTCGAGGCCGTCGCCAGGCTGCCGGGCTTCGAGGAGGCCGGCCTCGATACCGCGCAGGCGGTGCTGGAGGAATGCGCCCGCTTCAACGAGCAGGTGGTGGCGCCCCTGGATCGCGCCGGCGACACCGATCCGTCGTCGTGGCACGACGGCCAGGTGCGCACCACGCCGGGCTTCAAGCAGGCGTTCCGCCAGTTCGGCGAAGGCGGCTGGCAGGGCTTGCAGCACCCGAGCGAGTTCGGCGGCCAGGGCCTGCCCAAGACGATCGGCGCGGCGTGCATCGAGATGCTCAACAGCGCCAACCTCAGCTTCGCGCTGTGCCCGCTGCTGACCGACGGCGCGATCGAGGCGCTGCTGACCGCCGGCTCGCCGCAGCAACAGCAGCAGTTCATCCCCAGGATGGTGTCGGGCGAGTGGACCGGCACGATGAACCTCACCGAGCCGCAGGCGGGGTCCGACCTGTCTCTGGTGCGCACCCGTGCCGAGCCGCAACCGGACGGCAGCTTCAAGCTGTTCGGCACCAAGATCTTCATCACCTACGGCGAACACGACATGGCCGACAACATCGTCCATCTCGTGCTGGCGCGCGTGGCGGGCGCCCCCGAGGGCGTGAAGGGCATCTCGCTGTTCGTCTGCCCGAAGGTGCTGGCCGACGGCACGCGCAACGACGTGCACTGCGTCAGCATCGAGCACAAGCTCGGCATCAAGGCGAGCCCGACCGCGGTGCTGCAATACGGCGACAAGGGTGGTGCGGTGGGTTACCTGATCGGCCAGGAGAACCGCGGCCTGGAGTACATGTTCGTGATGATGAACGCCGCGCGCTACGCGGTGGGCGTGCAGGGCATCGCGGTGGCCGAGCGCGCGTACCAGAAAGCGGTGGCCTATGCGCGCGAACGCGTGCAGAGCCGGCCGGTCGACGGCTCGCTGCCGCGCGCGGCAACGATCATCCACCACCCCGATGTCAAGCGCATGCTGATGACGATGCGCGCATACACCGAAGGGTGCCGTGCGATGGCGTTGGTGGGGGCCGCGGCGTACGACGCTGCGCATGCCCACCCCGACGCGCAGGCGCGAGCGCGCAACCAGGCCTTCTACGAGTTCGTGGTGCCGCTGATCAAGGGCTTCAGCACCGAAATGAGCCTCGAGGTCGCGAGCCTGGGCGTGCAGGTTCACGGCGGCATGGGCTTCATCGAGGAGACCGGGGCTGCGCAACACTTGCGCGACGCCAAGATCCTCACCATCTACGAGGGCACCACCGCGATCCAGGCCAACGACCTGGTCGGTCGCAAGACGATGCGCGACGGCGGTGAGGTGGCGCGCGCGGTCGCCGCGCAGATCGAGGTCACCGAGGGCGAGTTGGCCAAGAGCGGCAGCGAGCATGCCGCGGCGATGCTCAAGCGGCTGCGCGCAGCGCGGCTCGCCTTCGCCGACGTGGTGGGCTACGTCGTCGACAAGGGCAAGAGCGACCCCAACGCGGCCTTCGCCGGCAGCGTGCCGTACCTGATGCTGGGCGGCAACCTGGTCGCCGGCTGGCAGATGGCGCGCGCGCTGCTGGCGGCCGAGCGACGCCTGGCCGACGGCGAGCAGGCCGAGTTCCTGCGCGCGAAGGTGCAGACCGCGCGCTTCTATGCCGATCACCTGCTCACCCGGGTGCCGGGCCTGCGCGACAGCGTGGTCGACGGCGCAGCGGGCGTCACCGGCATGGCGCTGGAGGCCTTCTGATCGTGCTGCCACCGGTCCTCGCGAACCTGCCGCTGCCTATCATCGGTGCGCCGCTGTTCATCGTCAGCAACCCCAAGCTGGTGATCGCGCAGTGCACGGCCGGCGTGGTCGGTGCGATGCCGGCGCTCAACGCGCGGCCCGCCGAGCAGCTCGACGAGTGGCTGGCCGAGATCACCGAGGCGCTGGCGGCGTGGAACCGCGCGCACCCCGAAGCGACCGCGGCACCGTATGCGATCAACCAGATCGTGCACAAGAGCAACAACCGGCTCGAACACGACATGGCGGTGTGCGCCAAGTACAAGGTGCCGATCGTCATCACCAGCCTCGGCGCTCGCACCGACGTCAACGATGCGGTGCACGGCTGGGGCGGCATCGTGCTGCACGACGTCATCAACAACACCTTCGCGCACAAGGCGGTCGACAAGGGCGCCGACGGCCTGATCGCGGTGGCTGCCGGTGCAGGTGGCCACGCCGGCGTCAAGAGCCCGTTCGCGCTGGTGCAGGAGATCCGCCAGTGGTTCGACGGTCCGCTCGCGCTGTCGGGCGCGATCGCCAACGGCGGCGCGGTGCTGGCCGCGCTGGCGATGGGCGCCGACCTCGCGTACATCGGCTCGGCGTTCATTGCCACCGACGAGGCGCGCGCCAGCGACGCCTACAAGCAGTGCATCGTCGAGTGCACCAGCGACGACATCGTCTACTCGAACCTGTTCACCGGCGTGCACGGCAACTACCTGAAGCCGAGCATCCGGGGGACCGGCCTCGACCCCGACGACCTGCCGACGTCGGACAAGACCAGGATGAACTTCGGCAGCTCCGGGAATCTCGACAAGAAAGT
>DASURM010000353.1:0-7550 GCA_036280035.1 Burkholderiaceae bacterium
GATGCCGGTGCTCTGCCATTGGTCGATCGCCACCGGCACCGATTCGTCGCGCGCCATGCGCTCGTAGCCGAAGACCTTGTAGGTCTGCCCGTCCGAACCGTGGGCATGGAACGAATCGAGTAGGTGCAACTTGATCTGGCCCATTGCCTGTACTCCTGTGAAGTCGATTGCCGTCCCCCAGTGACCAGCAATCTTCGCGCCGGGTTCCGCGACCTCGCGCGATCGTTGCAAACGATGACAACCCCACTGCTGCTGCGCACGTCGTGGCCCCTCCCGCTGCGGGCATCATCGCCAGAGATCGACCGCCTGCCCGCTGGCGCGCAGGCGGTCGGCGCGCGCCTGCAGATAGCGCTGGAACTGCGGCTCGCTGCGATAGGCGCGCTGCGCCACGTAGTCGAACGCAGCGGCCAGGTGGAACGGCCGCACGTAGCCTTCGAAGCGAAACACCTCGCGGCTGGCGTCGTCGAAGAACACCACGGTGGGTGTGTAGCTCACCTTCAGCTCGCGCGCCCAGGCGGCGGCGCCGAGCCGGCGGCCGTCGGGCACCGTGAGTTCGCGGCCGTCGCCGAGCGCGAAGCGCGCGACGTCGAACTTCGCCAGCAGCGTGCGCATCTCGGCGCGCGCGAAGCCCTCGGCATGCATCTCGTCGCAGGCCTGGCACTCGGGCGTCTCGAACAGCACCGCCAGCGGCTTGGCGCCCGCGGTGCGGCGCAGGTCGAACGGCGGCTTCATCAGGAACGGCTGGGCGTTCAGTTCGGTGCGCGCTGCCTCCTTGACGTTCGCCGCGAGATAGTCACTGAGCGACAGCTTGTCCTCCTGCCGCGCGATCGCGTAGTCGAGCGCTGCGGAAAACTTGTGCGGCGGCCAGTAGCCGTTGAGCCGGGTGGTGACGCGCCCGCGCTCATCGACGAACAGCAGCGTCGGCGTGAACTGCACCCGCAAACGGCGGGCGAACTCCTTCTCGGTCGTGCGCTGGCCGTCGAACGCGGTGACCTCGAGGTCGCCCCAGATGTTGATCGCGATCGCGCGGAAGTTGGCGCGCGTCTTGTCGGTGATCGCGCGCTGGCTGAAGTTCACCTCCATCAACTTGCGGCAATACGGGCAACCGTCCTGTCCGAAGTACAGCAGCAGCCGCTTGTTCTCGCGGCTGGCCGCGGCCACCTCGTCGGGCAGGTCGAGGAAGCTCGGCTCGAACCAGGCCGGGATTTCGATCGGCCGCGGCGCTTCGGCCGGCGCTTGCGCGAGCGCTGGCAGCGGCCACAGCGCAGGGGCGAGAAACAGCGCCAGCGTGGCCACCGCCAGCCATGCCCGGGCGCCGGCCGTGGCCGATGACACCACGCCACGCGGCCGCGCCGCGCGAGGTGCGCCGTGCGCACCCGGTACGGCAAACCGCATCGGTGCGCGAATGGTCACGGCAACAGCACGCTCGAGCCGGTGGTCTTGCGCGCTTCGAGGTCGCGATGCGCCTGCGCCGCCTGCGCCAGCGGGTAGCGCTGATCGACGCGGATCTTCACCGCGCCGCTGGCCACCACCGAGAACAGGTCGTCGGCCATCGCCTGCGTCGACTCGCGCGTCGCGGCGTGCGTGAACAGCGTCGGGCGCGTCAGGTACAACGAGCCCTTGGCGCCGAGGATCGCCGGCGCGAACGGCGCCACCGGCCCCGACGCGCTGCCGAAGCTCGCCAGCAGCCCGAGCGGGCGCAGGCAGTCGAGCGAGGCCTCGAAGGTGTCCTTGCCCACCGAGTCGTACACCACCTTGACGCCCTTGCCGCCGGTGATCGCCTTGACGCGCTCGACGATGTTCTCGCGCTGGTAGTTGATGACG
The DNA here is from genome assembly GCA_036280035.1 of Burkholderiaceae bacterium. Lineage (GTDB taxonomy): Bacteria > Pseudomonadota > Gammaproteobacteria > Burkholderiales > Burkholderiaceae_C > JAEUPI01. The sequence continues at coordinate 1,825 of DASURM010000353.1, forward strand.
AACGCAGCGCCGTTGTCCTGGGCGAGCTTGCACTTCTCGTCGCTGCCGGCGGTGCCGATCAACTGGTAGCCGAGCGAGCGTGCCCACTGGCACGCGATCAGCCCCACGCCGCCGGCGGCGGCGTGCCACAGGATGTGGTCGCCAGCCTGCAGGCCGCCTTGCGGCAGCGTGCGTTTGAGCAGGTACTGCACGGTCATGCCCTTGAGCATCATCGCGGCACCGGTCTCGAACGAGATCGCTTCGGGCAGCCTGCACACGCCCATCGCCTTCATCACGCGCGCCTCGCAATACGCGCCCGGGCCGCCGCCGGCGTAGGCGACGCGGTCGCCGGCTTTCAGGTGCGTGACGCCGGCGCCCACCGCCTCGACGACGCCGGCGGCCTCGTTGCCCATGGCCAGCGGCAGCGGCAGCTTGTACATCCCGGTGCGCTGGTAGACATCGATGAAGTTGAGGCCGCACGCGTGATGCCGGATGCGCACCTCGCCCGCGCCCGGCTCGCCCACCGGCAGGTCCACGAGCTGCATCACCTCGGGCCCGCCCGTCTGCTGGATCTGGATCGTCTTGGCCATGCCGTGCTCCCGCTGCGAAGGCCGCAAGCGTACGCCAATTGGCGCATGCCCGCGGGTCCGGGGTCTGCGCAACGGCAAGGCATGATGCGGCCATGCAGTTGAACCCGCGCCTGGCCTTCGTGCTGACGCTGCCGCCGCTGATGTGGGCCGGCAACGTGGTGATCGGCCGCCTGATGGTCGGCACCTCGCCGCCGGTGCTGCTGAACCTGATCCGCTGGGTCGGCGCGATGCTGCTGCTGTTGCCGCTGGGCTGGCGGGCATTCGGCACGCCCGCCGCGCGCGCCCAGGTGCGCTCGCGCTGGCCACACCTGGCGCTGCTGGGCCTGCTCGGCGTGGGGATCTACAACGCGCTGCAGTACATGGCGCTGCGCACGTCGTCGCCGCTGAACGTGACGCTGATCGCCGCCAGCGCGCCGCTGTGGATGATGCTCAACGGCATGCTGTTCTTCCGCGTGCAGCCGAGCCGCCGCGACGGGCTCGCCGCCGTGCTGTCGCTGGCCGGCGTGGTGACGGTGCTGACGCGCGGCCACCTGCTCGAGCTGGCGCAGATCCGGCTGGTGCCCGGCGACCTGCTGATCCTGGTGGCGATCTTCTGCTGGTCGATCTACAGCTGGCTGCTCGCCAAGCCGCCGCACTCGATGCGCGGCGCGGCGCGGCCGTCGTGGAACTGGGCCGAGTTCCTGCTCGTGCAGGTCGCCTTCGGCATCGTGTGGGCCGGTGCCGGGGCGGCGGTCGAGGCGGTGGCGCTGTCCGAAGCCGACGAGCGCCTCCGCTGGGGCTGGCCGCTGGCACTGGCGCTGATGTATCTGGCCACCTGCCCGTCGCTGATCGCGTACTACGCCTGGGGCACGGGCGTCGCGCAGGCGGGGCCGGCGATGGCGGCGCTGTTCTCCAACCTGACGCCGCTGCTGACCGCGGTGATCTCCGGCGCGGTGTTCGGCACCTGGCCGCAGGCGTACCATTTCGCGGCGTTCGCGCTGATCGTCGCCGGCATCATGGCCTCGGCGCTGCGCAAGCCCCCCGCAGCCTGACGATGAAGCGCGTCACCCAGGCACCGAACCTCGCGCTGGCCACCTTCTGGGCCGACCTGCTGCGCCAGGGCGGCTTCGACGTCAGCGTGCAGCGTGCCTACGCCAGCGGCATCGCCGGCGAGATCCCGCCCGACCAGGCGCTGCCCGAGGTGTGGATCGCCGACGACGACCAGCTCGACGCGGCGCGCGCGCTGCTGCACGAGTTGCGCCACCCGCCGTTCCGGCGCTGGGTCTGCAAAGGCTGCGGCGAGCTGATCGAAGGCGCCTTCACGCAGTGCTGGCGCTGCGGCGCATCGATGCCGCCTTGACCGCGGCGACAATTCCGCCATGGACGCGCTCGTCATCCACGCCGCCGGCGACCTGCGGGTCGAAGACGTCATCACACCATCGCTTGCGGCCGGACAGGCGCTGGTGCGCGTGCGCTGCGGCGGCATCTGCGGCTCCGACCTGCACTACTTCCAGCACGGCGGCTTCGGCGCCATCCGCATCCGCGAGCCGATGGTGCTCGGCCACGAGGTGGCCGGCGTCGTCGAGGCGGTCGGCGCCGAGGTCGCCGGCCTCGCGGTGGGCCAGCGCGTCGCGGTGTGCCCGAGCCGGCCGTGCGGCGCTTGCCGCTTCTGCCAGCTCGGCCTGCAGAACCACTGCCTCGACATGCGCTACTACGGCAGCGCGATGCGCATGCCGCACGTGCAGGGCGCATTCCGGCAGCAGATCGTGATCGAGGCGAGCCAGGCGTTCGCGCTCGCCGACGGCATCGGCGATGCCGAAGGGGCGATGGCCGAGCCGCTGGCGGTGGCGCTGCACGCGGTCAACCGCGCCGGGCCGCTGCTCGGGCGCGCGGTGCTGGTGACCGGCTGCGGCCCGATCGGCGCGATGGTGATCATCGCCGCGCGCCGCGCCGGCGCCACCCGCATCGTGGCCACCGACGTCGTCGAGCAGCCGCTGCGCAAGGCCGCGCGCATCGGCGCCGACCAGACGGTGAACGTCGCCGCGCAGCCCGACGCGCTGGCGCGCGACGCGCTCGACAAGGGCCAGTTCGACGTGCTGTTCGAGTGCAGCGGCAACGAGCGCGCGCTGCGCGCGGCGTTCGACGTCGTGCGGCCGCGCGGCGTGGTGGTGCAGCTCGGCCTCGGCGGCGGCGACACCACGCTGCCGCTGAACACCGTGGTCGCCAAGGAGTTCGACCTGCGCGGGGCGTTCCGCTTCCACCAGGAGTTCGGCGTCGCGGTGAGCCTGATCAACCAGCGGCTGGTCGACCTGAGGCCGCTGGTGTCGGCCACGCTGCCGTACCGCGACGCCGCGCGCGCCTTCGCCCTCGCCGCCGACCGCTCACAGTCGATGAAGGTGCTGCTCGATTTCGAGTAGTCGCGCTCACGCCACGCGTATGGCCTTCGCGTAGACCGCGATCGCCGCCTCGTCGAGCGTCTCTTTCTGCAGCAGCTCCTGCGCGCCGCGTTCGAGCAGATCGCGGTGGCTCTGCAGCACCGCGCGCGCCTGCTCGAGCCCGGTGGTGACGAGCGTGTGGACGGCCTCGTCGACACGCTGCTGCAGCGCCTCGGACACCGGCGGCCGCGTCGGCATCGCCTGCGCGACGTCGAGAAACGTCGACCGCGGCGGCTCGATCGTCACCGGGCCGATGCCTTCGTCCATGCCGTGGCGCATCACCATGTCGCGTGCGATCTCGGTGGCGCGCGCCAGGTCGTCGGAGGCGCCGCTGGAGAAGTCGCCGAACACCACCATCTCGGCCGCGCGCCCGCCGAGCAGCACCGCGATGCGCTGCTGCATCTCGCCGCGCGTGGCGAGGTGGCGGTCTTCGCTCGGGCGCTGGATCGTGTAGCCGAGCGCGCCGATGCCGCGCGGGATGATCGACACCTTGTGCACCGCATCGGCGTCGGGCTGCGACAGCGCGACCAGCGTGTGCCCCATCTCGTGGTACGCAACCCAGCGCCGCTCCTTCTCGTTGATCAGCCGGCTGCGCCGCTCGAGCCCGGCGACGAGGCGTTCGACCGCGCTGGTGAAGTCGGTCATCTGCACCTGCGCCACCTTGCGGCGCGTGGCCGCCAGCGCCGCCTCGTTGACCAGGTTGGCGAGGTCGGCGCCGCTGAAACCCGGCGTCAGCGCGGCCACCTGGTCGAGCGACAGTGCCGGGTCGAGCGCGATCTTGCGCACGTGCACCTTCAGGATGTCGGCGCGGCCCTTGCGATCGGGCCGGTCGACCAGCACCTGGCGGTCGAAACGCCCGGCGCGCAGCAGCGCCGGGTCGAGCACCTCGGGCCGGTTGGTCGCTGCCAGGATGATCAGCCCCACCGAGGTGTCGAAGCCGTCCATCTCGGCGAGCAACTGGTTGAGCGTCTGCTCCTTCTCGTCGTGGCCGCCGATGCTGCCGTAGGCACCGCGCGCGCGCCCGAGCGCGTCGAGTTCGTCGATGAAGACGATCGCCGGCGCGCGGGCGCGCGCCTGCTCGAACAAGTCGCGAACGCGCGCGGCGCCGACGCCGACGAACATCTCGACGAACTCGCTGCCCGAGATCGAGAAGAACGGCACCCCCGCCTCGCCGGCCACCGCCTTGGCCAGCAGCGTCTTGCCGGTGCCCGGCGGCCCCACCAGCAGCACGCCGCGCGGAATGTGCGCGCCCAGGCGGCCGTACTCCTTGGGGTTCTTCAAGAAGTCCACCAGCTCGGTCAGCTCGGCGCGCGCCTCGTCGACGCCGGCCACGTCGGCGAAGGTGACGCCGGTGTCGGTCTGCACGTAGACCTTGGCGCGGCTCTTGCCGATCGACAGGAAGCCACCCATGCCGCCCATGCCGCCCTGGCGCTCGGCCATGCGCCGGATCACGAAGTACCACAGCCCGACGAACACCGCCGCCGGCGCGACCCACGACAGCAGGTCGCGCAGGAACGTGCTCTCGACCACCCGGCTGTAGCGCACGTTGTACTTGTCCATCTTGGCCGCCAACTCGGGCTCGACCCGGGTGGCCACCAGCGCCGTCTTGCGGCCTTCGGGCGTCTTGAGGTGACCGGTGATCGTTTGCTCGCCGATCACCACGCTGTCGATCTTGCCGTCGGCCAGCGCCTTCTCGAAATCGCTGTATGGCACCGGCTCGACGCGCACCGCGGATTGCCACAGACTCTGTGCCCACAGCACGGCGAGGATCGCGAGCATCCAATAACCGATATTCCAGGCGTGCTTCTTTTCCATGATGTTTGCTCGATCGTCGGCCCGACGGAACCGGCGCGCATTGCGACAGTCTGATTCCGGCAGCCAGTTTAGGATCATCCATGAACTTCAGTGGTGCCTTGGTGCAAAGCCTCGTCGATTCGCTCGGCGAGCGTTCGGGTGCCGCGTTCGCGGTCGTCACCGCCGACGGCACCGTGTATGCGACCGGCCAAGGCGAGCCAAGGTTCCGCATCGTGTTCCGCAGCGACGCCGCGCTGCTGTCCACACTTCTGCGCGGCCACATCGGGCTGCTCGACGCCTATTTCGACCAAGCGGTCGACGTCGAGGGCGAACTCGGCGCCGCGTTCGCCGCCGGCCTGGTCAGCGGCTTCGATACGCAATTCAACGCCGTCCGCGGGCTGGAGAACAACCTGCACGAGCTGCGCCACTCCAACCGCAGCGCGGCGCAGGCCAAGGCCAACGCGCGCGCGCACTACGGGCTGCCCGCCGAGTTCTACGGCCATTGGCTCGACGACCCGCTGATGATGTACACCTGCGGCTACTGGCCCGAGGGCACGGCCACGCTGGAGCAGGCGCAGCAGCGCAAGATCGACCACGTGTGCCGCAAGATCCGGCTCGCGGCGGGCGAGCGCTTCGTCGACATCGGCTGCGGCTTCGGCGGCTTCATGTTCCGCGCGCTGCAGACCGTCGGCGCGCTGGGAACCGGAGTCAACACCGCCACCGAGCAGGCCGACTGGCTGCGCGAGGCCATCGCGCGCCGCGGCCTGAGCGACCGGCTCCAGGTGCGCGAGGCCGACTTCCGCGAAGTCGACCAGAGCTACGACAAGGTGGTGTCGATCGGCGTGCTCGAGCATGCCGGGCGCGATCAGCTCGCCGACGTGGTCAAGGCGCACGCCGACTTCCTGAAGCCCGGCGGTCTCGGCCTGCTGCACTTCATCGGCCACGTCGG
>DASURM010000354.1:0-3497 GCA_036280035.1 Burkholderiaceae bacterium
CAGCAAGATCGACTCGGTGCTGTACGAGCAGCGCGAGGCGCTGTCGAGCAACCTCGTCAAGCTGATTCAGTCGCAGCTCGACCGGCTGAAGACCGGCATCCTGATCGCCAATGTCAACGTGCAGAGCGTGCAGGTGCCCGAGCAGGTGCAGGCGGCGTTCAACGATGCCGTGAAGGCCGGCGCCGACCGCGACCGCCTGAAGAACGAGGGCCAGGCCTACGCCAGCGACATCATTCCCAAGGCGCGCGGCACCGCGGCGCGGCTGCACGAGGAGGCGCTGGGCTATCAGCAGCGGGTGGTCGCCGAGGCCGACGGCGACGGGCAGCGCTTCAAGTCGGTGCTGGCCGCGTACGAGCGCGCACCGGCGGTGACACGCGACCGCCTGTACCTCGAGACCATGCAGCAGATCTACTCCAATGTCAGCAAGGTGATGGTCGAGACCCGCAGCGCCTCCAACCTGTTGTACCTGCCGCTGGACAAGCTGCTGCAGCAGGCCGCCACGCCGGCCTCCGCGGCGGCGCCGGCGGCGCCGAGCAGCGACAGCGCGCATTCGGTGCCGGCCGCCACCAGCGACTCCCGATCGCGCGAGGGCGCGCGCAGCCGCGATCGCGAAGGCCGCTGAAGCAGGGAGAACAAGCCATGAACCGAATCGGATTGTTCATCGCCGGCGTGGTGATCGTGCTGATGATCCTCAGCTCGACGCTGTTCATCGTCGACCAGAAGCACGTCGGCGTGGTGTACGCACTCGGCGAGATCAAGGAGGTCATCACCGAGCCCGGGCTGCATGCGAAGCTGCCGCCGCCGTTCCAGAACGTGGTGTTCCTCGACAAGCGCATCCAGACGCTCGACAGCCCCGAAAACCGCGCGATCTTCACCGCCGAGAAGAAGAGCCTGGTGATCGACTGGCTGGCCAAGTGGCGCATAGTGGATCCGCGCCAGTTCATCCGCAACAACGGCACCGACTTCCGTAACCTCGACAGCCGCCTGAGCCCGGTGGTGCAGGCGGCGTTCAACGAAGAGATCACCAAGCGCACGGTGCGCGGTGTGCTGTCCGACGAGCGCGACAACGTGATGCAGGACGTGCGCAAGCGCCTGCTCGACGAAGCCAAGTCGTTCGGCATCGAGCTGGTCGACGTGCGCATCAAGCGGGTCGACTTCGTGGCCGACATCACCGACGCGGTGTATCGCCGCATGCAATCGGAGCGCCAGCAGGTGGCCAACGAGTTGCGTTCGCAGGGATCCGCCGAGCGCGAACGCATCCGCGCCGACGCCGACCGCCAGCGCGAAGTGATCGTTGCCGAGGCATACCGCGACGCGCAGAAGCTCAAGGGCGAGGGCGACGCGAAGGCCACCGCGCTGTATGCCGACGCGTTCGGCCGCGACCCGCAGTTCGCGCACTTCTACCGCAGCCTCGAGGCCTACCGCGCGAGCTTCCGCAACCGCAGCGACGTGATGGTGCTCGATCCGTCGAGCGAGTTCTTCAAGGCGATGCGCGGCGCGTCGCCTTCGGCTCCGGCGGCGCGGCGCTGACTGCCCGATGGTCGACCTGTTCCTCGGCGCCGTGGCGCTGATGCTGGTGTTCGAAGGTCTGCTGCCGTTCCTCAGCCCCAACACGTGGCGCGAGGTGTTCTCGCGCGCGCTGCGCCTGAGCGACGGCCAGATCCGCTTCCTCGGCCTGTCGAGCATGCTGGTCGGGCTGCTGCTGCTGCTGGTCTTCTGGCGCTAGCAGCGCGAACCGGAGCTCGGGGCGCTCGGTGCCCGACCCGTACAATGCCGTTTTTAATCACCCCCGGTGCTCATGTCCTCTGCCTGGCTGTTGCCGGAGCACATCGCCGACGTGTTGCCCGCGCAGGCGCGGCGCATCGAGGATCTGCGGCGCGCGCTGCTCGATCTGGCGCGCGCCTACGGCTTCGAGCTGGTGATGCCGCCGCTGCTCGAGCACCTCGAGTCGCTGCTGTCGGGCACCGGGCGCGAGCTCGAGCTGCAAACCTTCAAGCTGGTCGATCAGCTCAGTGGCCGCACGCTCGGTCTGCGCGCCGACACCACGCCGCAGGTGGCACGCATCGATGCGCACCTGCTCGGCCGCGACGGCGTCTCGCGGCTGTGCTATTGCGGCCCGGTGCTGCACACGCGGCCGGGCGCGCCACATGCCACGCGCGAGCCACTGCAACTGGGCGCGGAGATCTATGGCCACGGCGGCCTCGAGGCCGACCTCGAGGTGCAGGAACTGGCGCTCGACGGGCTGCGCGCCGCGGGCGTCGACGGGCTGCTGCTCGACCTCGCCGATGCGCGCATCGTGCGCGGCGTGCTCGCCGGCGTGCCGGCCGACGGCGAGCGCCTGCAGGCGGTGGTCGGCGCGCTGGCGGCCAAGGACAGCGCGTCGCTGGCCGCGCACAGCCGCGGCTTCCCGGAGCCCGCGCGCCGCGGGCTGACCGAGCTGCTGGGCCTGTACGGCGACGAGTCGGTGCTCGAGCGCGCGCGAGCGGTGCTGCCGCACAGCGAGCTGATCCGCCGCGCCATCGACGACCTGGCCTGGCTGGCGCGTCACGTGCGGCAAACGCACCCGAAGGTGCGAATCGGCTTCGACCTCGCGGATCTCGGCGGCTACGCCTACTACAGCGGCGCTCGCTTCGCGGTCTACGCCAGCGAAGTCGGCGAGGCGGTGGTGCGCGGCGGCCGTTACGACGAGGTGGGCGCGGTGTTCGGTCGCAACCGGCCGGCGGTGGGATTCAGCCTCGACCTCAAGACGCTTTCGGCGCACGGCGTGGCGCGCGCGCCGCGCGGTGCGATCCGCGCACCGTGGAGCGCGGACACCGCGCTGCGTGCCGCGGTGCGGCGCTTGCGCGAGCAGGGCGAGACGGTGCTTTGCTTGCTGCCTGGCCACGACCACGAGGCAGACGAGTTCGACTGCAACCGCGAGCTCGCTGCAGTCGGCGACCAGTGGCTGCTTCGCGCGCTCTAGGGCCGGATCGATTTCACATGGATACAGACGCTTCGATCGCGCGCGGCCACAACGTGGTGGTGGTCGGCACCCAATGGGGCGACGAGGGCAAGGGCAAGGTCGTCGACTGGCTGACCGGCCATGCGCAGGCCGTGGTGCGCTTCCAGGGCGGCCACAACGCAGGCCACACGCTGGTCATCAAGGGCGTGAAGACGGCGCTGCAGCTGATTCCGTCGGGCGTGATGCGCGACGGCGTGGCCTGCCTGATCGGCAACGGCGTGGTGGTCGACCCGGCGCACCTGCTGAGCGAGATCGCGCGGCTCGAGAAGATCGGGCTCGACGTGCGCTCGCGGCTGCTGATCAGCGAATCGTGCCCGCTGATCCTGCCGCTGCACGTGGCCCTCGACGCGGCGCGCGAGGCGCTGCGCGAGCGCAGCGGCAGCGGCAAGATCGGCACCACCGGCAAGGGCATCGGCCCGGCCTACGAGGACAAGGTGGCGCGCCGCGCGCTGCGCATGCAGGATCTCAAGCACCCGCAGCGCTTCGAGGCCAAGCT
>DASURM010000355.1:0-5128 GCA_036280035.1 Burkholderiaceae bacterium
GGCATCACGCGGCTGATCGAGGCCTCGATGTCGATGGCCGGATAATGGCCGGCTTCGGCGAGGTCGCGCGAGAGCACGATATGGCCGTCCAGGATCGCGCGCGCCGCATCGGCGATCGGGTCGTGGCGATAGTCGTCGCCCTCGGCGAGCACGGTGTAGAAGGCGGTGATCGAGCCGACGCCGTTGAGCCCGTTGCCGCTGCGCTCGACGAGCTGCGGCAGCTTGGCAAAGCAGCTCGGCGGGTAGCCCTTGGTGGCCGGCGGCTCGCCGATCGCCAGCGCGATCTCGCGCTGCGCCATCGCGTAGCGGGTCAGGCTGTCCATCAGCAGCAGCACGTGCTGCCCCTGGTCGCGAAAGTGCTCGGCGATCGCGGTGGCGTAGCCGGCGGCCTGCATGCGCACCAGCGGCGGCGCGTCGGCCGGCGCGGCCACCACCACCGAGCGCTCGAGCCCTTCGCGCTCGAGGATGTCCTCGACGAACTCCTTCACTTCGCGGCCGCGCTCGCCGACCAGTGCGACCACGATCACGTCGGCCGCGGTGTAGCGCGCCATCATGCCCATCAGCACCGACTTGCCGACGCCGGTGCCGGCGAACAGGCCCACGCGCTGGCCGCGGCCGATGGTGACCAGCGCGTTGATCGCGCGCACGCCGGTGTCGAGCGGCACGCGGATCGGCTCGCGATCCATCGCGTTGATCGGGCGGCGCATCATCGGCTGCAGGCGCGCGTGCTGCAGCGGACCGAGGCGATCCATCGGCTCGCCGTGCGCATCGACCACGCGGCCGAGCAGGCCCGTGCCCATCGGCAGGTGCAGGCCGCGGTCCTCGCTGCGTCGCCACAGCGGGTTGTCGCGGCCGAGTTGCGGCGCCGTCTGCGGTGCCGGGCGCGGCACCACGCGCGCACCGCTGGCCAGGCCGTGCAGATCGCCGGTGGGCATCAGGTAGGCACGGTCGCGGTGGAAGCCGACGACCTCGGCGCTGACCGGCCCGCCGGCGGCGCTGACCTCGCACACCGAGCCCACCGGCGCGCGCACGCCGGCGGCCTCGAGCACGAGGCCGGTCACGCGCACCAGGATGCCTTCGCTGACCAGGTCGTGCGGCACCGCCGCGTGGGCCTCGAGGTCGGCCAGGTAGCGGCGCCAGCGCGCGGCGCGTTCGGTGGCGGCGGTGGTCATGACGCGCTGTCGCCATTGTCCGCAGCGGCGCCGGCGGCATCGCCGCCCGTGGTGTGCCACGGCAGTTCGGCACCGATCGCCGCGCTGACGTGTTGCCAGCGCGCGCCGATGCGCGCATCGATGGTGCCCACGTCCGACAGCACGCGGCAGCCGCCGCGCTCGATGCCGGGGTCGGCCACCAGCCGCGCGCCGCGCGAGGCGAGGGCGTCGGCGGCACCTTGCTCGACCAACGCGAGATCCTGCGGGTTGACCTGCACGACGATGTGGCGTGCACTCAGCAGCACCGCCTCGACCGCCTCCTGCGCGACGCGCGCGATGCGCTGCGGCTGCGCAACCAGTTCGTCGCGCACCACCTGCTGCGCGATGCTGGCGGCCACGCGTGCCAGCGTGCGCGCCATCTCCAGCTCGAGCGCATCGAGCTGCTCGTCGAAGCGCTGCAGCAGGGTGCCGAACTGCGCGGCATTCTGTTGCAGCACGCTGCGCTTGAAGTTGTCGAGTGCCGCCAGCCCGTCGCGGTAGCCCTCCTGGTAGCCAGCCTGGCGCGCGGCGTGCATCGCGGCCTGCTGCTGCTCGCTGTCGGGCGCGCCGCCGGCGGCGCCGAACGCGCCGGGCTGCCAGCTCGCGAATCCCTGCAGTTCCTCGCGCGGGATGAAGCGGCCGTACGGATGCGCGGCCGGCTTGGCGCTAGACGAACTCATCGGCGGCACCGGTGGCCATCACGATCTGCCCTTCGTCTGTGAGGCGGCGCACGGTCTTGAGCATCTCCTTCTGCTCGGCCTCGACCTCCGACAACCGCACCGGGCCGCGCGACTCGAGGTCTTCGCGCAGCGTTTCGGCGGCGCGCGTCGACATGTTCTTGAAGATGCGCTCGCGCAGCTCGGGCGAGGCACCCTTGAGCGCGATCACCAGCGACTCGGATTGCACCTCCTTCAGCAGCGCCTGGATGCCCTTGTCGTCGAGCTTGATCAGGTCGTCGAAGGTGAACATGCTGTCCATGATCTTCTGCGCCAGATCGTTGTCGGCCTCGCGGATGTAGTCGAGCACCGAGGTCTCGATCGCGCTGCCGAGGTGATTGATGATCTCGGCCGCGGTCTTGGCGCCGCCGAGCGACGCCTTGCGCAACCGGTCGCCGCCGGCCAGCAGCTTGCTCATCACGTCGTTCAGATCCTTCAGCGCCAGCGGCTGGATGCCGTCGAGCGTGGCGATGCGCACCATCACCTCGTTGCGCTGGCGCTCGGCGAACGCCTTGATCACCGCCGAGGCGTGCTCGGATTCGAGGTGCACCAGCACCGCGGCGACGATCTGCGGGTGCTCGTTGCGCAACAGCTCGGCCACCGCGCTGGCGTCCATCCACTTGAGGCTTTCGAGGCCCGAGACGTCGTTGCCTTGCATGATGCGGTCGATCAACAGGTTGGCCTTCTCCTCGCCGAGCGCCTTGCGCAGCACCGACTTCACGTACTGGTCGGTGTCGGGCACCAGCGTGTGCTGCTCGGTGGCGACGGCGGTGAAGCGGGTCATCACCTCGTCGATGCGCTCGCGCGGCACGGCCTTCATCTTCGCGATCGCCTCGCCGAGCTTCTGCACCTCCTTGGGTGCCAGGTGCTTGAAGACCTCGGCCGCCTGCTCCTCGCCGAGCGACATCAACAGGATGGCCGCGTTCTCGGTGCCGTCCATACGACCGAAGCGGCCTAGCGGCCGCCTTCCCCCTGGTGGCACGTTGCGACGAACACGCCTTCGATCACGACTTCTCCTCGCTCACCCAACCCCTCACGATGTGGGCCACCGCGGCGGGGTTCTGCTTCGCCAGTTCGCGCGCGTCGCTCAGCTGCCTGGCAGCGGCCGGCGCCCCCAGCGCCGGCGGCGACGCCGGGGTGGGCAGCAGCGCGTCGGCGACCACGGTGTCGAGCTGGCGGCCCACGGTGGGGCCGGCGGCGGCCTTCAGCGCGGGCTTGATGACGCCGGCAACCACCAGCAGCGCCACCAGCACCAGCGCCGCCGGCACCGCGGCGGCGCGCACCAGGTCGACCAGCCACGGCTGCTGCCACAGCGGCAACGCATCGCCCGCCTTCGGCATCGGCTCGGTGCGGAACGGCACGTTGATCAGCTTGACCGAATCGCCGCGCTGCTGGTTGAAGCCGATGCTCTCCTGCACCAGCGCGGTCAGCTTCTCGATCTCGTCGCTCGACAGCGGCGTGCTCGTGGTCTTGCCCCTGGCGTCGGTGACGACCCGGTGGTTCACCACCACCGCTGCGTTGAGGCGCTTGACGGTGCCGGTGGCGTTGCGCGTGACGCGCACGGTCTTGTCGACCTCGTAGTTGACGACGTTGTCGCGTCGCGTCGACGCGGTGCTGCCGACGCCGCCGGCGGCCTGCACCGGCGCCGTCGCGCCGGTGATCGGCGCGGTGGCCGGCACCGGCGGCTGGTTGCTCAACGCGCCAGGAATGCCCGAGGGCGTGCTGCTGGGCCCGTTGCTCGACTCCGTGGTCTGCTGGCTGCGCACCGCGGCGGCCGCGTCGCGCCCCTGGTTGGGCTTGAACAGTTCGTCGGTGGCCTCGCTCTGCGCGAAGTCGACGTCGGCGGTGACGGTGGCGCGCACGTTGTCACGGCCGACGATCGGCTCGATGATCTCGATCACCCGCTTGACGTAGCTCGCCTCGATCTGCTGCACGTACTGCAGCTGCCGCGCGTCGAGCCCGTTGGCCGGTTCGCCGGAGGCGCCCGACAACAGCGTGCCACTCGAGTCGAGCACGCTCACCGCCTTGGGCGACAGCTCGGGCACCGAGGACGACACCAGGTGCACGATGCCGGCAACCTGCGCGCGCTCGAGCGTTCGGCCCGGGTGCAGCTGCACCAGCACCGAGGCGCTGGGCTTCTGCTGCTCGCGGAAGAAGCCGTTCTGTTGCGGCAGCGCCAGGTGCACGCGCGCACTCTGCACCGCCGACAGTGCGCTGATCGAGCGCACCAGTTCGCCCTCGAGCGCGCGCTGCCAGGTCAGGCGCTCCTGGAACTGCGTCTGCCCGAAGCGCGCGTTGTCGAGCAGCTCGAAGCCGACGGTCGAGCCCCTGGGCAGCCCGGCCTGCGCCAGCCTCAGGCGCACGTCGTGCACCTTGTCGGCGGGCACCAGGATCGCGTTGCCGCCGTCGGCGTGCCGGTACGGCACGTTCATCTGCGACAACTGCGCGACGACGGCGCCGCCGTCCTTGTCGGACAGGTTGGCGTAGAGCACGCGGTAGTCGCCGGCCTTGCTCCACATCGCCAGCGCCGCGATCACGGCGGCCAGCGCCGCGATGCCGAGGGTCAGCATCACCATCGCCTTGACGGGGACCGCCGTCAGGCGAGCCATCAAGCCGTCGGCCGGGCGCGCGGCGCCGGAGGGCATAGCAGGAACCAGTGCATTGTCCATTCGAATTGCCGGTTGGGCAGGGTCGGCCCCGTAGCCGATCCCTCGTGCCGCAAGCTGGACGCATTGTTCGGTGCGGTCGCGGCGAGCTATGGGGTGAACAGCCCCGAATTCGGGTTTCAGTTCGCGCCATCGCGGCCGAGCGGCGCGCCTACAGTGACATCGTCACGCGGCCCGCTGATCGTGGCCACGTGCGCCCCGCCATGAGAGTCGATCTGAAACCGTTTGATTTCGCCCAGGCCGTGGCTCGCGCCGGCTTGCGCCCCGACGGCACGCCGCTGGCGCGTCCGGCCACGACCGCCACCGCGGGAGCGAGCTTTCAAAGCGCGATGGCGCAGGCGCTCGGCTCGGTGAGCCGGCAGCAGCAGCAAGCCGCAGCGTTGCAACGCGAGTTGCAACTCGACAACCCGGCGGTCAGTCTGGAGCAGACGATGGTGGCGATGCAGAAGGCCCAGATCGGCTTCCAGGCTGCCGTGCAGGTGCGCAATCGCCTGGTGCAGGCCTACACCGACATCATGAACATGCCCGTCTGACGGGCGGCGCGCCTCAGGAAGCG
>DASURM010000356.1:0-4221 GCA_036280035.1 Burkholderiaceae bacterium
CGGCCGGCGCTCGTGCTGCCGGCCGCGTCGGCGGGCCGGGCGGCGGCGCACGCACGGTGCCCTCGAACTCGTCGTCCCAGGTCGACGGCTTGGGCTGTGGATTGCGCGTGGCGAGGTCTTCGAGCACGCGCTGCGAAGGCGACGGCTGTCGCGTGGCCGGGAACTCGCGCTCGAGGTCGAACAGGCCCTCGAACGCGTTGAACACCTTGGCGCAGCGCCCGCAGCGGACCCAGCCCTCCGACACCTTGAGCTGATCCTGCACCACGCGGAACACCGTTTGGCAGACGGGGCAGCGGGTGGCCAGGCTCATGGGGAAATGATGCCACGCACCCCTGGTGCAGCGATCGTCAGGCGCGTCGCTGCGCGTGCATCAGGATCCAGCCGTCGTCGTGGTCGGCCACCTGCAGCGCGAGCCACGGCGAATAGGCCTGGACCAGTTCGCCGGCCTGGCGCTGCAGGATCCCCGACAGCACGAGGTGCCCGAGGCTGGCCACGTGGGCCGCGAGCAGCGGTGCCAGCAGGCGCAGCGGCGTGGCGAGGATGTTGGCCAGCACCAGGTCGTAGACGCCCGCGGCCGACTCGGGCGCACCGCAGCACAGCGTGACGCCATTGGCGGCGGCGTTGAGCCGCGCGGCCTCGACCGCCGCGGGGTCGATGTCGACCGCATCGATGGCGCGCGCGCCGTGCAGCGCGGCGGCGATCGCCAGCACGCCGGAGCCGCAGCCGTAGTCGAGCACGCGGCGCCACGGTGCCGAAGCGTCGGCCTGCTGCGCGATCCAGCGCAGGCACATGCGCGTGGTCGGGTGCGTGCCGGTGCCGAAGGCCAGGCCCGGGTCGAGGCGCAGCGTGCGCTGCGCCGCTGCCGGCACCTCATGCCAGCTCGGAACGATCCAGAAGCGGTCGGTGATCGCGACCGGTTCGAACTGCGACTGCGTCAGCCGCACCCAGTCCTGGTCGGCCACCTCGCGCAGGGCCTCCAGGCGCACGGCTTGCCCGTCGTAGCGCGCCGCCACGCACGCCGCTGCCGCCTGCGCGGCCGCCTCGTCGGCAAACAAGGCGACCACGCGCGAGTGTCGCCACGCTGCACGCGGCGCCGGCAGCCCGGGTTCGCCGAATAGCGCCTGCTCGCCGGGGCCCGCGCCGTCCGCGTCCTCCACCGACGCCGAAAGCGCGTGCAGCACCTCGACCAGCTCGTCGGTCAGTGCCTCGACCGTCGCCTCGTCGGCCAGCAGGATCAACTCGACCACGCTCAACGCTTGCGTTGCGAAAGCCAGTGCTCGAGGTAGTGGATGTTGGTGCCGCCCTCGATGAACTTGGCGTCGGCCATCAACTCGCGATGCAGCGGCACGTTGGTGTGGATGCCTTCGACCACGGTCTCCGACAGCGCGGTGCGCATGCGCGCCAGCGCCTGCTCGCGGGTGTCGCCGTGCACGATGATCTTGCCGATCATCGAGTCGTAGTTCGGCGGCACCATGTAGTTGGCGTAGGCGTGCGAGTCGACGCGCACGCCGGGGCCGCCCGACGGGTGCCAGACCGTGATGCGGCCGGGCGACGGCGTGAACTTGTACGGATCCTCGGCGTTGATGCGGCACTCGATCGCGTGGCCGCGCATCTGGATCTGGCGCTGCGTGAACGGCAGCTTCTCGCCGGCGGCGATGCGGATCTGCGACTGCACGATGTCGATGCCGGTGACCCATTCGGTGACCGGGTGCTCGACCTGCACGCGCGTGTTCATCTCGATGAAGTAGAACTCGCCGTCCTCGTACAGGAACTCGAAGGTGCCGGCGCCGCGGTAACCCATCTTCTTGCACGCCGCGGCGCAGCGGTCGCCGATGCGCTCGATCGCGCGCCGCGCGATGCCCGGCGCCGGCGCCTCCTCGATGATCTTCTGGTGGCGGCGCTGCATCGAGCAGTCGCGCTCGCCGAGCCAGACCGCGTTCTTCTGCGTGTCGGCGAGCACCTGGATCTCGATGTGCCGGGGGCGCTCGAGGAACTTCTCCATGTAGACCGCCGGGTTGCCGAACGCGGCCTGCGCCTCGCTGCGGGTCGTGGCCACCGCGTGCACCAGCGCCGCCTCGGTGTGCACCACGCGCATGCCGCGGCCGCCGCCGCCGCCCGAGGCCTTGATGATCACCGGGTAGCCGATGCCGCGCGCGATGCGGATCGCCTCCTTCGGTTCGTCGGGCAGCGCACCGTCGGATCCGGGCACGCACGGCACACCGGCCTTGGTCATGGTCTGCTTGGCCATGACCTTGTCGCCCATCAGGCGGATCGCGTCGGGCGTGGGGCCGATGAAGACGAAGCCGCTGCGCTCGACCCGCTCGGCGAAGTCGGCGTTCTCCGACAGGAAGCCGTAGCCCGGATGCACCGCCTCGGCGTCGGTGACCTCGGCGGTGGCGATGATCGCCGGCATGTTGAGGTAGCTCTGCGCCGACGGTGCCGGCCCGATGCAGACCGCCTCGTCGGCCAGCTTGACGTACTTGGCGTCGCGGTCGGCCTGCGAATACACGACCACCGACTGGATGCCCATCTCGCGGCAGGCGCGCTGGATGCGCAATGCAATCTCGCCGCGGTTGGCGATCAGGATCTTCTTGAACATGAATGCTCGGCTCAATCGCCCCGCACGCCGCGCGTGCTTGGCGATCGGGCTGCGGCCGGCCGTGCAGGCGAGGGCGCGCCGCTCACTCGATGACCACCAGCGGCTGATCGAATTCGATCGCCTGGCCGTTCTCGACCAGGATCTTGGTCACCGTGCCGGCCTTGTCGGCGTCGATCTCGTTCATGATCTTCATCGCCTCGATGATGCAGATCGGGTCGCCTTCCTTGACCGCCTGGCCGATCTCGACCAGCGGCTTGCCGCCCGGGCTCGACGCCCGGTAGAAGGTGCCCACCATCGGCGAGCGGATCACATGGCCGGTTTCGGGTGGCACGGCCGGGGTCGTCGCCGGCGCCGCAGGGGCAGGTGCGGCGGCAATCAACGGTGCCGCCGCCGCCGGCGCCATCGCCCATGCCGCCGTCGGACGAGCGAGGCCAGGGTCGGCCTTGACGATGCGCACCTTGCCGTCGGCCTCCGTGATCTCGAGCTCCGAGATGTTCGACTCGGACACCAGATCGACCAGCGTCTTCAGCTTGCGCAGATCCATGCCATTCCTCCAGCGACGTCCTCGGTCGCCGCGTCAACACCCCCCGACTGCTCTTCTACTTCTTATTCGCCGCCAAAGCCCCGCGAACCGTGATGCCCGGAGGCCGGTACAACGCGAGGCTGGTGCCGACTGCGCTCGCTTCGACTGCGCCCAGCCAGTTGGCCGGAACTCGTCGCACTTGGTTGCGCGAACGCACTCTAGCCGATTTCGCTGCAGTTCCGAGCCGATCGGCCAAAAGAAGCGCGCGAAGGCGCATTTGAGCTACAACCGGCAAGCTATCCGGTCTTCGCGATCTCGGCCGCCCACTGCACGAGTTCGTCGTAGCGCGACTCACCCAGCCGGCGTTGGCGGACCCGACCGCGCGGGTCGAGCACGACGCTGTAGGGCAGGCCGCCCGCCCGGTTGCCCATCGCCCGCTGCCACTCCAGGCCATCGGTGCCCGCCATCGCCACCGTCAACTCGAGCTTGAAGCGGGCGATGAACTCGAGCACAGGGACGGGCTGGTCGACCGCCAGCGCAATGACCTGCCAGCCTTGGGCGGCGTGTTCGCGCGCGAACCGCTGCAGCGCCGGCAACTCGCGCACGCACGGCGCACACCATGTGGCCCAGAAGTTTATGACCAGCGGCTTGCCGCGATAGTCGGCCATCGCCAACGTACCGCCTTCCGGGCGCTCGAAATGCAGCGACCACAGCGCGCCTGCGGCCTGTGCATCGAGTTCGCCCTCCCGATGGCGCCACCAGGCAACGGCGCCGCCGGCAGCGGCCGCGGCGATGCCGACCGCCACGCCGACGATTGCGCGCCGTTGCAGGGGGGCGTTCATGGCCCGGCCTGCATCAGGCGCTGCAGCGCGGGCAGGTCGCCCCGCCAGCTGCGGCCCCGGTTGTCGGGCTTGAGGCCACCACGCAGATCGTCGCGGTCGAGCACGTGCAGGAACAGCGAGACGGTCTCGCCGAGTTCGGCGCAACGAGCCTCGACGCGCAACAGGTCCGGCCCGTCGGGCTGGCCCACCGGATCGAAGCTGACGCGCCGGTCGAGCAAGCCGATCTCGGCAGCCTTCGGATCGTCGCAGTACAGCTC
>DASURM010000357.1:0-2598 GCA_036280035.1 Burkholderiaceae bacterium
CTCGGCCGCAACACGACGAGCCGCATCGTCTCCAAGGGCATCAGCGCGGGCCGGGCGCAGAACAGCTATCGCGGGCTGGTGCGCGTGGCGCCCACCGCAGCCGGTGCGCGCAACCACACGCAATGCGACTCGCTGCTGATCGGCCCGCACTGCGGCGCGCACACCTTCCCCACGCTGGACGCGGCGCGCGACGACGCGGTGATCGAGCACGAGGCCACGACCACGCGCATTTCCGAGGAACGGCTCTTCTATTGCCAGCAGCGCGGCATCGACCCGCAGGAGGCCACGGCGCTGATCGTCGGCGGCTTCTGCCAGGCGGTGCTCGAGGAGCTGCCGATGGAGTTCGCGCTCGAGGCGAAGTCGCTGCTGGCGGTGTCGCTCGAAGGCGCCGTCGGTTGAACACCAGCCCACCACCCACATCACGAGACGCCCAGATGAAGTCCGATCGATTCCTGCTACACGTGCACGATCTGCGGGTCGACGTCGGCACGCGCAACGTGCTGAAGTCGGTGACGTTCGACGTCGGCGCCGGCGACCTGGTGGTGCTGATGGGTGCCAACGGCAGCGGCAAGAGCACGCTCGGACTGGCGCTCGCAGGCCACCCGCGCTACCACGTGGTGGGCGGACGGGCGAGTTTCGACGGCCACGATCTGCTGGCGATGAGCCCCGAGGCGCGCGCGCGCGCCGGGCTCTTCGTGTCGTTCCAGGCGCCGCCGGAGATCCCCGGCGTCAAGAACAACCTCTTCATCCGCACCGCGCTCAATGCCGTGCGCGACGCGCGCGGCGAGACGCCGCTCGATGCCTTCGACTTCCTCGGCCGCGCGCGCGACGCGTCGGCCGACCTCGGCCTGCCCGAGGCGATGCTGGGGCGGCCGGTCAACGATGGCTTCTCGGGCGGCGAGCGCAAGCGCAACGAGCTGCTGCAGCTCGCGCTGCTGCAGCCGAAGCTGGCGCTCCTCGACGAGATCGACTCCGGGCTCGACGTCGACGGTGCGCGCGCGGTCGTGCAACTGGTGCAAGAACTGCGCGCAAATGGCACGGCGTTCATCGTCGTGTCGCACTATCTGCACCTGATCGAATCGCTGGAGCCCGACGTGGTGCTGCGCCTGCACGAAGGCTGCATCGCGGAGCAAGGCGATCTGTCGCTCGCGCGCGAGGTGGCGCGCTCGGGCTTCGCGCGCGCGTCGGAAACACAGGCAGCGTGACGATGGATTTCGCACGCGCCGACGCCCTGGCCGCCCGCGAGCGTCTGGCCCGCGAGGGCTGGATTACGCGCGACGCCGAGTCGTTTCGCCACCTGCTGCCGCCACCGGCTGCGCTGTGGCTGGGGCCCGACTCCGACGCGCCCGATTGCGAGGCCCACCCGTTGGCGGGCGCCGGCTGGACGCTACATCCCGTGGGCCAGACGCCGCAGGGCCGCGTCGATGCGCGGTGGCTCGACGCGGCCGATGCCGCGCAGCGTGCCGAGCTGTTCGCCGGCCTGCCGCAGCCCGGCGACGGCGACGCCGCGCCATTCGCGTGGGCGCACCGCGCGCTGTGCAGGCACGGCCTGCGCCTGCGCGTCGGCAGCGAGCCCGACACTGGCCGCGGCGCGAACGAGACCGTGTGGCTGCAACTGCGCCATCAGCCGCGCTCGGCGGTGGAGGCACCGCTGCTGGTGATCGACGTGCAGCCCGGCGTGCACGGCGTGCTCGTCGAGACGCACGAACGCGCGCCGCTGCACTGCGCGCACGACGTGGTGCAGAACCTGCAGGTCCAGGTTCACCTCGGTGAAGGCGCCACGCTGCAGCACGTGCGCATCGCGCTGCCGGGGCGCGGCGACCACGTCGCCCACCACCTGTTCGTTCGTCTCGCGCGGGGAGCGCAGTATCAACAGGCGCTGATCGCCGCGGGCAGCGGCTACCACCTGCAGCGCAGCGTCGTCGATCTCGCGGCCGAGCGGTCGGCGGCGCGGATCGCGGGCGTGGTGTTCGCGGCGGGGTCGGCGATCGAGCAGCAAGTCCGGATGGCGCATCGTGCGCCGTACACGACCAGCAGCGTCGAAGGCCTGGCGCTGGCCAGCGGCGCGGCGCGCGCGGTGCTCAACGCGCACACCGGCATCGCCGAGGGCTGCGACGAGGCCGACGCCCGCCAGCGCCTGTCGGGAATCCCCACCGGCGGACAACCCAAGCTCGTGTTGCGTCCGCACCTGGAGATCCTGCACGACCTCGTGCAGGCGGCACACGGCGCCACCTGGGGCGCATTGCCCGACGAGGCTCTGTTCTACGCGCGCCAGCGCGGCCTGGACGAGGCGCGCGCACGCGGGCTCATCGTCGAAGGCATGGCCGCTGCGCTGCTCGCGCGCGGCCTCGGTGGGCCTGAACTGCTGGAGACGCTGGGCGTCGACACGCTGCTGGCCAGCGCGGTGGCCGACCATCTGACTCCGGCCAAGGAGGCACACCATGGGTGATCGCGACGCGCTGTGGCGCGCCGAGCTGCAAGGCGTGCGCGCGCGATTCCCGCTGCTGGAGCAGCGGATTCACGGCGTGGCGCTGGCCTACCTCGACAACGCCGCCACCACGCAGATGCCGTTGGCGGTGCAGGATGCAATGCGTCACT
>DASURM010000358.1:0-4741 GCA_036280035.1 Burkholderiaceae bacterium
TCGACCATGCCGACTCGGTCGACGAGATGACGGCCGCGGGGCGCGACGTCGAGTGCCTGGTGCTGGCGCGGGCGGTGCGCTGGCACACCGAGCACCGCGTGCTGCTCAACGGCCACAAGACGGTCGTGTTCCGCTGACCTCACTGCTGCGTGCCCATGCCGACCCCGCGCGCGCGAGCCGCCCACCTGCTGGCCACACCCGACGACATGGAAACGCAGTTCTACGAGGCGCTGCGCGAGGCCGACATCCACAAGCTGATGGCCGTGTGGTCCGACGACGACGACATCGTCTGCGTGCACCCGGGCGGGCCGCGGGTGGTGGGTGCCTCGGCCATCCGCGCGTCGTTCGAGGCGATCTTCGAGCGCGGGGGTGTCCCGGTGCAGCCCGAGCAGGTGCATCGCACGCGCTCGCTGGAGGCCGCCGTGCACAACCTGGTCGAGGCAGTGGCGATCGTCAGTGCCGAGGGCCTGCAGCAGGCCTACGTCGTGGCCACCAACGTCTACCTGAAGACGGCGCTGGGCTGGCGCCTGGTCATGCACCACGCCAGCCCTGGCAGCGCGCTGCCCCCGCACGAGAACGTCGAAGCGCCGAGCACGCTGCACTGATGACCGAGCGACGCGCGCTCGTCGGCTGGCGCGCCCCGCGCTGGCTGCCCGGCGGCAACCTGCAGACGATCTGGCCGGCGCTGCTGTCGCGCCGGCCTCCGGCGATCGCGTGGCGGCGCGAGCGCTGGGACACGCCCGACGGCGATTTCGTCGATGTCGATTTCGCCGACGCGAGCGCTGCCACTGCGCCGGCGCTGGTGCTGCTGCACGGCCTGGAGGGGTCTTCGCGCAGCCACTATGCGCTGGCCTTCGCGCACTGGGCACGCCGCGCCGGCTGGCGTTTCGCGGTGCCGCACTGGCGCGGCTGCTCGGGCGAGCCGAACCGCCTGCCACGCGCCTACCACTCGGGCGACTATCCTGAGGTCGCCTGGTTGATGGAGCGCCTGCGCGCGTGGGCCGGGGTGCCGCTGTACGTCGTGGGGGTGTCGCTTGGCGGCAATGCGCTGCTGCTGTGGGCCGGCGAGGCCGGCGCAGAAGCCTCGACCCGGGTGCGCGCGCTGGCCTCGATCAGCGCGCCGCTCGATCTGGCCGCCGGCGGCCGCGCCATCGACTCCGGCGTCAACCGCATCGTCTACGCCGGCATGTTCCTGCACACGATGAAGGCCAAGGCGCTGGCCAAGCTGGCGCAGTACCCCGGGTTGTTCGACCGCGAGCGCATGCTCGGCGTGCGCACGCTGCACGAGTTCGACAACCTGTACACCGCGCCGCTGCACGGCTTTCGCGACGCCGACGACTACTGGGCACGCGCCTCGGCCAAGCCGCACCTGCCTCGCATCCGCGTGCCGACGCTGGCCCTCAACGCACGCAACGACCCGTTCGTGCCGCTGGCCAGCCTGCCGCGGCAGGGCAGCGAGTTCATCACGCTGTGGCAGCCCGCGCACGGCGGTCACGTCGGCTTCCCCGGTGGCGCGTTTCCGGGCCACCTGATGACCCTGCCCGATGCGGTGATGGGCTGGATGCGTCGCATCGCCTGAGCTAAGGTCCACCGCGTGGACGAGATCGTCAAGGCGGCGCTGAAGAAGTGGCCGACCGTGCCGCACTGCTACGACTGGCTCGCGCTCGACGCGCGCGGCCAGTGGTTCATGCGCGACGAGCGGATCCGGCGCGCCGGGCCGTTTCCGCGCGTCAAGGGCAGCCTGATCCGGCACGAGCTGCTGCTGCAGTTCATCCACCGCAACTACGAGAGCGACGCGCAGGGCTGCTGGTTCTTCCAGAACGGCCCGCAGCGCGTCTACGTCGAGCTCGAGGCGGCGCCGCTGGTGTGGCGCGTGCGCTGGGGCGACGACGACACGCTGCGGGTGCAGGCCCACACCGGCGAGGACGCCGCTGCGCAGACCGCGTGGGTCGATCAGCACGGGCGCCTGTTCCTGCACGCCGCGCGCGGGTTCGGCATCGTGCACAGCCAGGACATGCTCGATGCCGCGCGCGCGATCGAGCAGGGCGTGTGGTCGCCGCAGTCGCTGCCGTTCGAAGCGATGCCCGAGCGCTTCGGCTACGTGCTCAGGCCCGAGCCCGCAACTCCCGCGCACTGAGCCGCGGGCCCGATTCCTCGTCGGGCGGCCACAAGTGGCACCGTGCCTGCGAAGCAGCCTCGCCCCGCGGCACCGACCAGCGGATCGGAACCATCGCGCGTCTGCATGGTCGACTCTATGGAAGTCACGGCGGCAATGCATGCGCCGCCGGCTTGCCAAGGAACACGATCATGGCCAAAACCCTCGAACGACTCGCGGGCCAACCCGACGCGATGCGCGTGCCGCGCCCGCCGATGCCCGATGCCGCCTATCAACCCCTCTCGCGCGACACGCCGGCGCAGTCCGTGCGGCCGGTCGCGGCCAACGACCCGCTGCTGCCCGCGGAGCGCACCGGCCTCGACCGCGAATCGGCCCGCTGGCTGCCGGTGGCGGTGCCGGGTTTCGCGCTGGTGGTGCTGCTGGTGTGCGGCGTCCTGGTCTTGGCGGCAGCACTCTGACGATTCCGTCGCGCCGCAGCGACGCCGCGGCGAGCCGCAAGCGGCTGTTCCGATCGATTGCGCCGGCCGCGCGGCCCGCTGGACGCTACTTCGCCGCGCTGGCGGCGGCCACCGGCAGCTTGGGCTCGTCGAACATGGCCCCGGCCTTGTCGGCCATGTACACGACGGCGCGCGCGATCTCGAAATCGGTGGCGTCGCCGCCGCCTTGCGCCGGCATGTTGCCCTTGCCCTTGAGCGCCGAGTGCAGCAGCGCGTCGAAGCCGGTCTTGATGCGCGGGGCCCAGGCCGCCACGTCGCCGATCTTGGGCGCGCCGACCGCACCGGAGGTGTGGCACACGGTGCACTGCGCCTCGAACACCTGCTCGCCGGTCTTCATCGACTTGACGTCGGTGATGTCCTTGTAGTCGGACACGCCCACCGGCCGGATGCGACGGGCCACGGCCTCGGCGCTCAACGCATCGCTGCCGGCGCCGGGCTTGCTCTCCCAGGCGACGAAGTTGATCAGCATGATGATGATGATCACCGGCAGCGTGAATGCGGCCAACAGCACCGCGACCAGTTGCTTGGGCGTGCGGATCGGGCCTTGGTGCGAATCGGGGTCGGGATGCGTGGCGTCGCTCATGGATCGATGACCTTCGGCAGGGCACTGTCTGGTGGCCCGACGAGCTGTCGCAACGCCCGCCAAGCAAAAAGGCGCGGCGATTCTAGCAGCGCACCCATCGGCCGGCCTCGTGCGCAAGGCCCGTCGATCGAGGCGCGCGCACGCCGCCTTGCGCGCCGATCGCGCGCGCGTGCACGCCGCTGATCGGTCCGTGGCACATCGTGCCGAGGCGTCAAAGCCAGTGCGCGATCTGCTCGAGCGGCTTCTTGATGCCTCCGTGCACCGGCACCAGGCAGCCGGGCTTCGGATAGCCGACGACGAGCAGGATCACCGGCTTCTCCGATGCCGGCCGCTCGCAGACTTCGCTGAGAAAGCCCATCGGGCTCGGCGTGTGCGTCAGCATCGCGAGCCCGGCGTGGTGCAGCGCGGCGATCAGCAGGCCGGTGGCGATGCCGACCGACTCGGGCACGTAGTAGTGCGAGAAGCGCGAGCCGTCGGGTCGCACGCCGTACTTCTGCGCGAAGATCGCGATCAGCACCGGCGCCTCTTCGAGAAACGGCTTGTTGGGGTCGGTGCCGAGCGGGGCCAGCGCGTCGAGCCACTCCTGCGGCGCGCGGCCGCCGTAGAAGGCGCGCTCTTCCTCCTCGGCGGCCTCGCGGATGCGGCGCTTGCGCTGCGCGTCGGTGATCACGCAGAAAGACCACGGCTGCTGGTCGGCGCCCGACGGCGCAGTGCCGGCGGCGAGCAGACACGACTCGATGACCTCGCGCGGCACGTCGCGACCGGCGTCGAAGTCGCGCACCGTGCGCCGGCGCACGAGGTCGGCGTGGAACACGCGCGCGCGCTCGATCATCTGGGCGCGCGGATACTCGCGGTAGGCCGGCAGCGGTTCCTGCAGGAAGGCGGTCGTGGGTTTGGTCATGACTCGATGCGCAACTGCGCGAGGGCGATCGTACAGGCCACCGGGCGGGCCGATCCTGCACGTCTGGCTGCGCGCAAGGGCACGATAGAATCGCCCGCTCCGTGCTGATGCGACCGTCGTTGTTGCGACCCGCATCACGCTGCGCCCGTAGCTCAGTGGATAGAGTACTGGCCTCCGAAGCCAGGGGTCGCGCGTTCGATCCGCGCCGGGCGCGCCAACATCGACGCTGGCGCCATCGAGAGCAGTCGCTTAGGCCGCGTTGGGCACAGAACCTGTCTGTGCCCACCCTGTGCCCATCTTGTGCCCATGCGTTTGATCGCTCGCTGAGCAAAGCTGCGCCAGCGACCATTGGCTTCTGTGCCTCGGTGCCAACGGCATGCAAACCGCTGGTCGAGACATGGCACGGCCGCTGAACGCCAACGTCGCAGGCCGACCCTGAGCGAAACTTCCTCGCGGTGCGCTCGATGACAGCTCCGCAGCAGTTGCGGTCGATTACCGCGTTGCCATGAGTTCACGGTCTCTGCCACATCGCGATCATCAAGGCGACTCCGAGCGAGCAGCCCAGATGACCGCTGTCGAAGGTGAAGTGGACATCGGTAGCGGCAGTCTGGGTGCACTTTTACGAACCAGTCGCCCGGCGCGAC
>DASURM010000359.1:0-3784 GCA_036280035.1 Burkholderiaceae bacterium
CGCGGCCATCAACCGCCCGACCGCCGGGGCCACGCACGACAAGACTCTGCCCGTCGGCCGCCATCCGTTGCAGCTCTATTCGCTGGCCACGCCCAACGGCGTCAAGGTCACCGTGATGCTCGAGGAGTTGCTGGCGCTCGCCCATACCGGCGCGCAGTACGACGCCTGGCTCGTGCGCATCGACGCGGGCGAGCAGTTCGGCAGCGGCTTCGTCGCGCTGAACCCCAACTCCAAGATACCCGCGCTGCTCGACCGCACCGATGCGCAGCGGCCGGTGCGCGTGTTCGAGTCCGGTGCCATCCTGCTGCACCTGGCCGAGAAGTTCGGCTCGGCCTTCCTGCCGCGCGTGGGCGAGCCCGCGCGAGCGGAAGTGCTGTCGTGGTTGATGTGGCAAATGGGCGCCGCGCCGTACCTGGGCGGCGGCTTCGGCCACTTCTATGCCTACGCGCCGCAGAAGATCGAGTACGCGATCGATCGCTATGCGATGGAGGTCAAGCGCCAGCTCGACGTGCTCGACCGCCGGCTCGCCGACAGCGAATACCTCGCGGGCGAGTCGTACACGGTGGCAGACATCGCGGTGTGGCCCTGGTACGGCGCGCTCGCCAAGGGGCTGCTGTACGGCGCCGGCGAATTCCTGCAGGTGCAGCAGTACAGGCACGTGCAGCGCTGGACCGAGTCCATCGCGCAGCGCCCGGCGGTCAAGCGCGGCCGCATGGTCAACCGCACGTGGGGCCAGCCGTCGAACCAGCTGCACGAACGGCACGATGCCGGCGACTTCGAGACCCGGACGCAGGACAAGCCGTCCGCGGGCAGGTAGCGCCCCGTCGCCGCGGTGTCAGCGCTTCAGCTCACCGCGTTTGACACCCACCTCTCGCCACTGCTCGGCATCGGGCAACGCCTGTTTGGTGCGCGTGATCGGCTTCCACTGGCGTGCCAGCTCGGCGTTCAGCGGGATGAAGTCCTGCTGGTCGGCCGGCACGTCCTCCTCGCCGAAGATGGCGTTGACCGGGCATTCGGGCACGCAGACGGCACAATCGATGCACTCGTCGGGGTCGATGACGAGGAAGTTGGGCCCCTCGCGGAAGGCATCCACCGGGCACACGTCGACGCAGTCGGTGTACTTGCAGCGGATGCACGATTCGGTGACGACGAAGGTCATGGCAGGGCAGCGGCGGACGCGCCGCCGCAACAGGTCGGCAGAGCTTGCATCCAGCTTATCGCCCGTCGCCCGTTAAAGCAATATAATCCATGCATCTTTAAGGGGCCGCGATGCGACTCGCCGAGTTCACCGACTACTCGCTGCGCGTGCTGATGTACTGCGCGCAGCGCCCATCGCAGCTCGTCACCATCGGTGAGCTGGCCGAACGCCACCGCCTCTCGAAGAACCATCTGATGAAGGTGGTCAACGATCTGGCGCGCCAGGGCGTGCTGCAGACCACGCGCGGACGCGGCGGCGGCCTGCGCCTGGGCAAGGATCCGGCCGACATCCGCGTCGGCGACGTGGTGCGCGCGGCGGAGTCGGATTTCAGGCTGGTGGAGTGCTTCGATTCCGCCACCGACCGCTGCACGCTCACGCCGAGCTGCCGCCTGAAGCATGTGTTCGACGCCGCGCTGCGGGCGTACTTCGCACAACTCGACGCCACCACCCTGGCCGACATCGCGGGGGCCCCCGTGACTGCGACGAGCGTGCGCGCGTCGCGGTCGACCGGCGTGGCGCCGGTGAGCAGCCCAGCGCCGCGCCGGCCCCCCGTCGCGAAGCGCCCGCGCGCAGCGGCTCGGCAAGCTGACCGATGAACCCGCGTCCGGCCGCTCGGCCACAGGGCCCCGCCGCACTGGCAGGCCCGCGCCGCCACGCAAGGAGGTTCCATGAACATCTCGCTGCCCGGTCATAGCACGCCCGCCGTCGGTACCGAGGCGCCGCTGGAGATGCTGGCCGCCTGCCATCAACGCGTGCAGCGCCAATGCGCCACGCTGCAGCGACTGGTGCCCCACCTCGCCGCGCACGGCAGCGATGCCGACGCCCGCAGCGCCGCCACCGCGGTGATGCGTTACTTCGATACCTCGGCGCGCGACCATCACGCCGACGAGGAGGACGACCTGTTCCCGGCGCTGATCGAGTCGATGGCCGGCTCCGATGCGGTGTGCCTGCGCGAGCTGACCCAGGGGCTCACGCAGGATCACCGCCAGCTCGAGCGACGCTGGGGCGCGCTGCGCGCCGTGCTGGCGCAGGTCGCCGTCGGCGCGAGCGTGGAACTGGCCGACACCGACGTGCAGGCCTTCGTCAGCGCCTATGCGCAGCACATCGCGCGCGAGGAGGCCGAGCTGCTGCCGATGGCCAAGCGCCTGCTGGGCGATGCCGAACTCGACCACGTCGGCGAGGCGATGCGCCGGCGCCGCGGCATTTCGCTGGCCGAGGACGAGCCGGCCGCCGATGCGCACACCGAACCTTCCACCGCGGATCCAACCCCGCACCCCCAAAGAGGCCCACGATGACACACGCCCACATCCATCTCTCGCCCGACGCGATCTACCCGTTCGATGCGCGCGGCATCGCCAAGCGCTTCCGGCACGCCGCGATCTTCGGTGCGCTCGACAGCCTGCAGCCCGGCGAGACGATGCGCTTCGCCAACGACCACGATCCGCTGCCGCTGCTGGCGCAGATCGCGCAGCGCTACGGCGAGAGCGTCAGCATGGAGTACCGCCGGCGCGAACCCGGCGAAATCGTGATCGACTTCGTCGTGCGCTGAGCGCGCGCCAGCGGGCTTCGCGCCCATCGTCACGGCCCGGAGCGCAACGGGGCCGTGATCCCACCCGCCGAAAGCGAGCACCGGCCATGACAACCGACACTGCCTCTCGTGCCACGATGCGCACCCCGGCGTTCTTCGACGCCGTGCCGACGATCACCCTGGCCGACCCGTTGGCCGAGACGCTCGGCGCGGCCGAGGGCGGCGTCATCGAGTACGGCTATCTCGACGCCGTGAAGCTGGCGGGGCACTCGTGCCCCACGGTGGCCGGCGCCTGGTTGATGACGCGCAAGGCGCTGGCACACCTGTACCCCGATCGGCTGCCGCGCCGCGGCGAGATCCGAGTCGAGCTGCGCCAGGCGCTCGACGACGGCGTGGCGGGCGTCATCGGCGCGGTGGCCGGCCTGGTCACCGGCGCCTGCAACGAAGGCGGGTTCAAGGGGCTGGCCGGACGCTACGGCCGCAACGGCCTGCTGCGCTATGGCATGCCGATGGAAGGCGAGATCCGCTTCACGCGGCTCGACAACGGCGCCGCTGTCGAGCTGACGCACCGCATGGCCACGGTGCCGAGGCCCGAAGCGGTGACACACTGGATGCCCAAGGCGCTGGGGCCGCAAGGCGATGCCGCGGCGCTGGCGGCGTTCGGCGGAGCCTGGCAGAGCTGGGTTCGCACCATCCTGCTCGAGCACGCCGACGACCCGGCCGTGGTGACCGTCGTCGGCTGACACTCAGTCGCCTCGGCCGCCAAGACGCGGGCAACCTGCAGGGTCGCGTTCCGTTTCGGGGTCTGCGCGTTCGGCCCGGTCGCCGGCAGGGCCGCGTCGCGCGCCATCGCGCTGCGCGATAGCATGGCGGCCCCATCCAACGAGCGAGAGGTCTGCCATGAAGCGCCACCCCCTCACCGCGATGTGCCTGGCCATCGCCCTGTCGTGCCTGGCAGGAGCTGCAACCGCTGCCAACCGCGTCAAGGCGGGGCAGTGGGAAACCACGGTGCAGATGCTCGGGCGGACGATGACGAAGTCGACCTGCCTCTCGCCGGC
>DASURM010000360.1:0-2566 GCA_036280035.1 Burkholderiaceae bacterium
TTCACCGGCTCGTTCGTGCTGCTGCTGGCCAGCCTGATGCTGTTCATCCTGTCGGTGGTCGGCATCGGCTTGATGATTTCCGCGATCAGCACGACCCAGCAGCAGGCCATCCTCGGCGCCTTCGCGATCGGGGTGCCGGCCGTCCTGATGTCGGGGTTCGCGACGCCAGTCGAAAACATGCCGGTGGTGCTGCAGTGGCTGGCGCAGGCGATCCCGCTCACCCACTTCCTCACCATCGTCGAAGGCGTGTTCCTGAAGGCGATGCCGGCCGCCGACATCCTCGCCAACCTCTGGCCATTGGCCGTGATCGCGGTGGTGACGCTGGGCCTCGCGACGGTCCTGGTCCGCAGCCGCCTGCAGTAATGCGGGCGATCGATGCATGAAGGAGCTGCCATGACACACCCATTGAATACCCGGCGCCACGCGACGCGCATCCCCGCGGTCGTGCTGGGTGCGTTGCTGCTCGGCGCCTGCGCCGCGGGACCCGACTACCGCGGACCGCCGCCAGTCGCTACGGGCCATGGCTGGTCCCAGCCGGCCGATGCGGTGCAGCCCGCGCCGGAACTGGCTGCGTGGTGGACGACGCTGGGCGATCCGACCCTCGACCGGCTGGTCGGCACGGCGCTCTCGGACAACCTCGACCTGCGCCAGGCCGAGGCGCGCATCCGCGAGGCGCGTGCGCTGCGCGACCGCGCGGCCGGTGGCTACGCGCCATCGATCGGCGCCAGCGGCAGCGTGACCCGGCGCGAGCAAAGCGAAAACGGCCCGCTGCCGATCGGTTCCATTCCGGGGCTGGAGCGCAACCAGACGATCCACGACGTCGGTTTCGACGCCAGTTGGGAGATCGACCTGTTTGGCCGCACCCGGCGCGCGCTGGAGAGCGCTTCGGCCAGCATGCAGGCGGCCCAGGACGACGCCGAGGGCGTGCGGATCAGCGTTGCCGCCGAGGTCGCGCGCACCTACCTCACGCTGCGCGGTGCGCAACGCGAACTCGCCGCGCGCGAGGGCTCGGTCGCCACGCTGCGGCACACGCGTGAGCTGGTGCAGCGGCGCTACCAGTTGGGCGATGCCGCGCAGGCCGATGTCGACGCCGCGCAGGCGCGCTTCGCCGCTGCCGAGGCCGGCGTGCCTGCGATCCGCGCTCGCCTCAACACGACGGCACTGGGTCTCGGCGTACTGCTCGGCCAGCCACCCGAACACGAACTGGCGTTGCTCGACACCGCGCCGCCCGCGATCACGCTGGCCCCGATTCCGGTGGGCGAACGCGCCGACATCCTGCGCCGAAGGCCCGACGTGCGTGCCGCCGAACGCCGCCTCGCCGCGCGCACCGCCGACATCGGCGTCGCCACCGCCGAGCTGTTCCCGAAGCTCACGATCGGCGCCGGCGGCGGCTTCCAGTCGCTGGACGCCGGCAACCTGTTCGACTCGGCCAGCCGCACCTTTTCGATCATGCCGCTGATCTCCTGGCGGGTGTTCGACGGTGGCCGCGTGCGCGCGGAAATCCGCGCCAGCGAAGCGCGGCAGGAACAGGCAGCGCTCGCCTATGAAAAAGCCGTGCTGGGCGCACTGGGCGACGCCGAGCGCGCGTTGAGCGATTACCACTTCGGCCTGGACGCGGTGCAGCGCCAACGCACCGCGCTCGAGGCTGCACGCACCAGTTACGCCCACGCACAAACGCGCTACGCCGCCGGCGACATCGCGTTGACCGACCTGTTGGCCGAAGAACGCGTGCTGCGCGACGCCGAAGATGCCTACGCTCGCACCCACACCGCCACCGCGATCGAACTGGTTGCCCTGTACAAGGCGCTGGGCGGCGGCTGGAACGCCGATGTCGCCGGTACGTCCGGCGCCGCAGCGTCCGGTTCGGGCGACGACAAGCGGCCGTCGACGCATTGATTCGGATCGGCCGTCACTGCACATGATGATCCACAAAGTTGCCCGCATTCCCAGCCACGAAGCCGCGCCGGGAAACGGCGGCACGGAGTCGCCCCATCGGATTGCCCGCGTGTCGAAGCGAGGCGTCGTGCAAGCCGTCGCGGCCAGCGCGCTGGCCGCCGTCGCGCTGGCCCTGGTTCCGGCGACACCTGCGCGAGCCGGTGGCAGCGGCGCGTGCGCACCGGAACACACGGTGCGCTGGCGTGGCGGCACGCTGCGCCTCGAAAACGACCTGTTCACCGGCACCGATCGCAACTACACCAATGGCGTGTCGCTCAACCTGGTCTCGCGCGACATCCCCGGCCGCCTGCGTCCGGAGTGCCTGCCAGCCGCGCTCCGCTGGTACGCCGCGTTCATCAAGTTGGCGGATCGCGGCTTCTGGGCCGAAGCCGATCGCCCCGACGACAGCCAGAACGTGGTGGTCCGGCTCGGCCAGTCGATGTACACGCCCGCGGACTACACCCGGACGGACTTGATCGCCGACGACCGCCCTTACGCCGGGTTGCTCTATGCAGGCCTCGCCTGGAACCGGCGCGTGCATCCGCGCGATGCGGATTACGAGATGCTCGACACCCGCGAAGTGACCCTCGGCATCATCGGACCCTGGTCGCTGGCCGAGCAATCGCAGGAC
>DASURM010000361.1:0-3019 GCA_036280035.1 Burkholderiaceae bacterium
TGGCCGGCGCGCTGGTGCAGTTTGTGCAGCGCTACCTGCCCGGGCATTCGGTGGCCGACACGCAGGCCTGGCTCGACGGCATCCGCACGCGGCGCGACGCGGCGGCGAAGGCGCTCGCTGCGCCGCTGCCGCCGCGGCCGCCGAACTTCTGCATCGGCTGCCCCGAGCGGCCGGTGTTCGCGGCGCTCAAGCTGGCGCAGGCCGAGGTGGGGCGCGTGCACATCGCCGCCGACATCGGCTGCCATGCGTTCTGCACCTTCGAGCCGTTCGGCTTCGGCCACTCGATCCTCGGCTACGGCATGAGCCTGGCCAGCCGCGCCGGCGTGTCGCCGGTGATGTCGCGACGCGCGCTGGCCATCGTCGGCGACGGCGGTTTCTGGCACAACGGCCTGCTCACCGGCGTGCAGAGCGCGCTGTTCAACGGCGACGACGCGGTGCTGCTGATCTTCAAGAACGGCTACACGTCGGCCACCGGCACGCAGGAGATCATCTCCACCCCCAACGAAGAAGCCAAGGCCGCGGCGGCCGACCCGCGCGTCAGCCTGGTCGACAAGAACACCACGATCGAGCAGACGCTCGGCGGCCTGGGCGTCAAGTGGCTGCGCACCGTGAACACCTACGAGGTCGAGGCGATGCGGCGCACGCTGATCGAGGCGATGACCAGCGATTTCGCCGGCCTCAAGGTGATCGTCGCCGAGGGCGAGTGCCAGCTCGAGCGGCAGCGCCGGCTGCGGCCGTGGATCGCCTCGCTGCTGCAGCGGGGCAAGCGTGTGGTGCGCGTCAAGTACGGCGTCGACGAAGACGTCTGCAACGGCGACCATGCCTGCATCCGCCTGTCGGGCTGCCCGACGCTGACGCTGAAAGACAACCCCGACCCGCTGCGGGTCGACCCGGTGGCCACCGTGATCGACGGCTGCGTCGGCTGCGGCTTGTGCGGCGCCAACGCGCACGCGGCGACGCTGTGCCCGAGCTTCTATCGTGCCGAGGTGGTGACCAACCCGCGCTGGCACGAGCGTGCCGCGGCCGCGGTGCGCGGCGCGATGCGGCGCGCGCTGGCCGCGTGACCGCCATGGCAACGAACCTGCAGCGGCCGATCACCCTGCTCGTGTGCGCACTCGGCGGCGAGGGCGGCGGCGTGCTCGCGCAGTGGCTGGTCGACACCGCCACGCGCGCGGGCTACGCCGCGCAGAGCACGTCGATCCCCGGCGTCGCGCAGCGCACCGGCGCCACCACCTACTACCTCGAGGTGTTTCCGCAGCCGCTGGCCAGCCTCGGCGGCCGGCGGCCGGTGTTCGGGCTGGTGCCGGTGCCCGGCGGGCTCGACGCGCTGGTGTGCTCCGAGCTGCTCGAGGCGGCGCGCCAGGCCACGCTCGGCCTGCCCGACGCTGCGCGCACGTTGGTGCTGGCCTCCAGCGCGCGCACGCTGACCACCGCCGAGCGCATGCCGATGGGCGACGGGCGCGTCGATTCGGCGGCGCTGCTGGCGCTGCTGCGCACGCACAGCCGCGAGCTGCACGCGCTCGACTTCGGCGCGTTGGCGCGCGAGGCGGGCACCATCGTCAGCGCGGTGATGCTCGGCGCGATCGCCGGCGGCGGCGTGCTGCCTTTTGCGCGCGAGCACTACGAGGCGGTGATCGGCGACGGCGGCCGCGCAGCGGCGGCCAGCCGGCGCGGCTTTGCGCTCGCCTACGAACGCGTCGCGGCGTTGCGCGCGCAGACGGCCTACGTGGCGCAGGTGGTCGGCAACGGCAAGGCTGCCGAGGCCGCCGCGGCGACGCCTTCGCTGCCGGCCGAGGTGGCGGCGGCGTTCCCCGGCGAGGTGCACGCGATGCTCGCGCTCGGCCATGCGCGCGTGCTCGACTACCAGGACTCCAGCTATGCGGCGCTGTACCTGCAGCGCCTGGCGCGCGTGCGCGATGCCGAGCGCGCCAGCGACCCGGGTGCCGTGCACGCTTGCGCCACCACGCGCGAGGCAGCGCGCTGGCTGGCGCTGTGGATGGCATTCGACGACATCGTGCGCGTCGCCGAGCTGAAGCTCAATCGCGAGCGCTGGGCCCGCGTGCGTCGCGAGGTCGGCGCCGGCGAGCGCGAGGTGGTCAAGGTGTACGACCACTTCAAGCCCGGCGTGCCCGAGTTCGCCGGCATGCTGCCGCCGCGCTGGGCGCGAGCGTTGCAGGCCTGGGACGCGCGGCGCAGCGCGCGCGGGCGCGAGCCGTTGGCGCTGCCGCTCAAGCTGCCGACCCACTCGGTGCTCGGCATGATGGCGCTGCGGTTGTTGTCGGCGCAGCGCTGGTTGCGCCGGCGCGGCCTGCGCTATGCCGACGAACAGGCACTGATCGAGCGCTGGCTCGACGCGGTGGTGCGCCACACCCGCACCGACTGGCGGCTCGGCCACGAGCTGGCGCTGTGCGGCCGGCTGATCAAGGGCTATGGCGGCACGCACCAGCGCGGCCGCGACAACCTGGTGCACATCGTCGAGCAACTCGCCGAGCGCACGCCGTCTGCCGATGCGGCCGCGCGCGCGCAGGCGATCGCGCAGGCGCGCGGCGCGGCGCTCACCGACGAGGGTGGCACCGCACTCGACGTGGCGCTGCAGCGCCACGGTGCCGCGCCGCGGCCGGTGCGCGAGGCGCCGATCCGGTTCGTGCGCAAGAAGACGGCCCGGTGACCCGACGCCGCCGGGCTGTCATCCCCCACTCAGAGCAGAGGAATTCGCATGCCCTACGTCAACATCAAGATCACGCGCGAGGGTGCCACCCGCGAGCAGAAGGCCGAGCTGATCCGCGGCGTCACCGATCTGCTGGTGCGCGTGCTCAACAAGAACCCGGCCACGACGATGGTGGTGATCGACGAGGTCGACACCGACCACTGGGGCATCGCCGGCGAGAGCGTCACGGTGCTGCGCGAGCGCGAGCGGAAGAAGACATAGCGCGCGGCACCGAGGCGTCGGCGTCACTCCAACCAGCGCCGCGAGCCACTCGCCGGCCTCGGTGAACGCCGCGGCCGAGCGCTCGACCCG
>DASURM010000362.1:0-13376 GCA_036280035.1 Burkholderiaceae bacterium
CCGCCGATAGGCATCGAAGTCGGCGCTCTGGGCGCGAATCACCTCGCGAGCCTCGGCGGTCGTCACCGCGCCGGCCTGGTCCGACGACGGCACGTTCAACACGGCACCGGCCCTCAGCCGATTCATGTTGTCGGCCATGAACGCGTTCGGATTGCTGCGGAACAGCGCGACCAGCATCTGGTCGAGCGAAACCCCGGCGCGCCTGCTCTGGCGCGCGATCCGGTACAGCGTGTCGCCTTGGCGGACCGTGTACTCGTCGGGCCCCGACGGCAACGCGGCCGGCCTGCTTGCCTGCACGGTGCCACGAGCGGCGGGCGCGGGACGCGCGGCAGGTTCGGCGCGCGCTGTTTCGGGAGCGGGACGCACGGCCGGCGTAGTGGCCGGCGGGATCGGCGTGCCCGCCACCATCGGCGTGCCCTGCGCCGGCTCGGGCGCGGCCGAAACCTGTGGCGCCACCGGCGCGGTGGCCATCACCGGCGGGGCCGCCCGGACTTGCGGCGGATCGAGCAGCAGCGTGAACTCGCGTACCAGCCGGCCCGACGACCAGGTGAACTCGAGGATGACGTCGACGAACGGCTCGAGCACCGCGCGATCGCTGGTCACGCGCAGGTAGGGGCGGCCATCGGCGTGGCGCGCGATCGATACCTGGGCCGACGTCAGCGCCGCGTTGTAGTCGACGCCTTGCGCGCGATAGGCATCGGGCGGCGCGATGCGCACCTTCAGCGATGACTCTTCCTCGGGCGTCAGGCTGGAGAGCTCGATCTCGGCGCGCAGCGATTCACCGAGCGCCGATTGAACGTTGAGGCGACCGATTCCAAGGGCCCAGGCGTTGCCCGCGGCAGCCACCAGTGCAGCGAGCGCAACGCGCTTCAACGCGACGCGTGCGGCTTGTCCAGAGCGGTATTTCAAGGCGTCTCCCGAGTGCAACCGGCACGCTCGGATCGAGCCCGCCGATGTTCACAAGTCATGCAGCTCGAACGCTTGACCCCCGGCGTCAAGTAAGTCGTCGAAACCACAATAACATCAAGCATATAGGGTGACAAGCTCATGCAAAAGCTGACGAATGTGTCATTTCTCCCGCATGCACCATCCTGTCGCCAATTGTTGCCACTGGACAACGCGCCTCGCTGCACGCGCTCAGGCTTCGAGCAACAGCCTCAGCATTCTACGAAGCGGCTCCGCCGCGCCCCATAGCAGTTGATCGCCGACCGTGAAGGCGGCCAGATGGCGCGGGCCCATCGCGAGCTTGCGCAGGCGACCCACAGGGATCGACATCGTACCGGTCACCTGCACCGGCGTGAGTTCGCGCAGCGTCGCCTCGCGCTCGTTCGGCACCACCTTCACCCATTCGTTGTCGGCCGCGATCATCGCCTCGACGTCGGCCAGCGGCACGTCGCGTGTCAGCTTGAAGTGCACCGCCTGGCTGTGGCAGCGCATCGCGCCCACGCGCACGCACAGGCCATCGACCGGCACCGCCGGCGTCCCGAAGCCGTCGCCGCGGCCGAGGATCTTGTTGGTCTCGGCCATGCCCTTCCACTCTTCGCGCGACACGCCGCCGCCGAGATCCTTGTCGATCCACGGGATCAGCGAGCCGCCCAGCGGCACGCCGAAATGCTCGACTTGCGAGCCCACCATCGCCTGCTGGCGCGCCAGCACCTTGCGATCGATCTCGAGGATCGCGCTGGCCGGGTCGTCGAGCAGCGCATGCACCTCGGCGTTGAGCGCGCCGTACTGCACCAGCATCTCGCGCATGTGCTGCGCGCCGCCGCCCGAGGCCGCCTGGTAGGTCATGGTGCTCATCCACTCGACCACGCCGGCCTTGAACAGCGCGCCCACACCCATCAGCATGCAGCTCACGGTGCAGTTGCCGCCGATCCAGTTCTTTGCGCCCTTGGCGAGCGCTGTCTTGATCACCGGCAGGTTGACCGGGTCGAGCACGATGACCGCGTCGTCTCTCATGCGCAGCGCCGACGCCGCGTCGATCCAGTGGCCCTTCCAGCCCGCGGCACGCAGCTTGGGGAACACCTGGTTGGTGTAGTCGCCGCCCTGGCAGGTGAGCACGATGTCGCAGCGGGCGAGCGCCTTGACGTTGCTGGCGTCGAGCAGCTTGCGCTCGTTCTTCGCCTGGGCCGGCGCGGCGCCGCCGGCGTTGCTGGTGGAGAAGAACAGCGGCTCGAACAACGCGAAGTCGTTCTCCTGCTGCATGCGCTGCATCAGCACGGAGCCGACCATGCCGCGCCAACCGACGATTCCTACGAGTGCCATTTCAGTTCGCCCTTTCGCTCATGTGATTTCCGTGCCGCCCGGCTCGTTCGCCGGGTGCGGAAATCGCGGGCGACACGAACCGAGAGCGGCTAGCTCTTGGTCGTGGTTTTGGTGATCGCGGCGACGACGGCGTCGCCCATGGCGCGCGTGCCGACCTTGCGCATGCCCTCGGACCAGATGTCGGCCGTACGCAGGCCCTGCTGCAGCACGTGGCGCACCGCCGCCTCCACCCGGTCGGCCGACTCGGGCTGGTCGAGCGTGAAGCGCAGCATCATGGCCATCGAGAAGATTGTAGCCAGAGGATTGGCAATGTCCTTGCCGGCGATGTCCGGCGCGCTGCCGTGGATGGGCTCGTAGAGACCTTTTTGGCGCTCGTCGAGCGCCGCCGAGGGCAGCATGCCGATCGAGCCGGTGAGCATCGCCGCCTCGTCGGACAGGATGTCCCCGAACAGGTTGCCGGTGACGATCACGTCGAAGCTCTTGGGCGCCCTCACCAGCTGCATCGCCGCGTTGTCGACGTACATGTGGTCGAGCGCCACGTCGGGGTAGGCCCGGTGGACCTCGGTGACCACGTCTTTCCAGAGCTGGAAGGTTTCCAACACGTTGGCCTTGTCGACACTGGTCACCTTTCCCCTGCGCTTGCGTGCGGCCTCGAACGCGACGCGCGCGATGCGCTCGATCTCCGGGCGGCTGTAGCGCATGGTGTCGAACGCCTCGTCGGCGCCGGCGAACGCGCCATCGGCGGCCTTGCGCCGGCCGCGCGGCTGGCCGAAGTAGATGTCGCCGGTCAGCTCGCGGATGATCAGGATGTCGAGCCCCGCCACCAGCTCGGGCTTGAGGCTCGATGCGTGCGTGAGCTGTTCGTAGCAGACCGCCGGGCGCAGGTTGGCGAACAACCCCAGGTGCTTGCGCAGGCCCAGGATCGCCTGCTCGGGCCGCAGCGCGCGCTCGAGCTGGTCGTACTTCCACGCGCCGACGGCGCCGAACAACACCGCATCGGCGGCCTGTGCGAGCTTCAGCGTCGCTTCGGGCAGCGGGTGTCCGTGGGCCTCGTACGCGGCGCCGCCGACCAGCGCCTCTTCCAACTCGACCTTCAGCTCCAGCGCGCGCAGCACGCGCACCGCTTGCGCGACGATTTCCGGGCCGATGCCGTCACCGGGCAGGACTGCGATCTTCATGGTGTGGATAGTGTTTCAGGTGGGTCGGCCGGCCAGCCACGGCTGGCGAGCCAGGCGTTCGGCCTCGAAGGCGCGGATCGCGTCGGCGTGGCGCAGCGTCAGGCCGATGTCGTCGAGGCCGTTGACCAGGCAGTGCTTGCGAAACGGCTCGACGTCGAACGCGATCTCGGCTCCACCGGGCTGCACGATCACCTGGCGCGGCAGGTCGATCGTCAACTGGTAGCCGACGAAACCGGCCACCTCGTCGAACAGCCGCGCCACCTGCGCCGCGGGGAGCTGGATCGGCAGCACGCCGTTCTTGAAGCAGTTGTTGAAGAAGATATCGGCGAAGCTCGGCGCGATCAGCGCGCGAAACCCGTACTGCTGCAGCGCCCACGGCGCGTGCTCGCGGCTCGAGCCGCAGCCGAAGTTCTCGCGCGCCAGCAGGATCGACGCGCCTTTGTAGCGCGCCTGGTTCAGCACGAACTCCGGGTTGGGCCTGCGCCGCGCCGGGTCCTGGCCGGGCTCGCCCGGGTCGAGGTAGCGCCAGGCGTCGAACAGGTTGGGCCCGAAGCCCGAGCGGTGGATCGACTTCAGGAACTGCTTCGGGATGATCGCGTCGGTGTCGACGTTGGCTCGGTCCAGCGGCGCGATCAGGCCTTTGTGCACGGTGAAGGCTTGCATGTGGGATCTCCCAGACGTCAGGCGAAGCGACGCACGTCGACGAAGTGGCCGTTGAGCGCGGCGGCCGCGGCCATCGCCGGGCTCACCAGGTGCGTGCGGCCGCCGGCGCCCTGGCGCCCCTCGAAATTGCGGTTGCTGGTCGAGGCGCAGCGCTCGCCGGGATCGAGCCGGTCGGCGTTCATCGCCAGGCACATCGAGCAGCCGGGCTCGCGCCACTCGAAGCCTGCGGCCTTGAAGATCTCGTGCAGCCCCTCGGCTTCGGCCTGCGCCTTCACCTGGCCCGAGCCGGGCACGACCATCGCGAGCTTGAC
This sequence comes from Burkholderiaceae bacterium, assembly GCA_036280035.1. Lineage (GTDB taxonomy): Bacteria > Pseudomonadota > Gammaproteobacteria > Burkholderiales > Burkholderiaceae_C > JAEUPI01. The sequence continues at coordinate 4,418 of DASURM010000362.1, forward strand.
GTTGGGCGCCACGCGCTGGCCGATGCGGCGCACGATCGCGGCGGCTTCGCGCAGGTCTTCGATGCGGCTGTTGGTGCACGAGCCGATGAAGACCTTGTCGATGCCGATGTCGGCCAGCGGCTTGTTCGGCGTCAGCCCCATATAGACCAGCGCGCGCTCGATCGCGTCGCGCTTGGTGGCATCCTTCTCGCGCTCGGGGTCGGGCACGCGGTCGTCGATGGCGAGCACCATCTCGGGCGACGTGCCCCAGGTGACCTGCGGCTTGATCTGCGCGGCGTCCAGCTCGACCACCTTGTCGAAGTGCGCGCCGTCGTCGCTGCGCAGCGCGCGCCAATGCGTCACCGCCTGCTCCCACTCGAGGCCCTTGGGCGCGAACGGCCGCCCCTTCACGTAGCGGATCGTGGTGTCGTCGACCGCCACCAGCCCGGCGCGCGCGCCACCCTCGATCGCCATGTTGCACACCGTCATGCGGCCTTCCATCGACAGTGCGCGGATCGCCGCGCCGCCGAACTCGATGGTGTAGCCGGTGCCGCCGGCGGTGCCGATCTTGCCGATGATCGCCAGCACGATGTCCTTGGCGCTGCAGCCCTTGGCCAGGGTGCCGTCGACCCGGATCAGCAGGTTCTTCATCTTGCGCGCCAGCAACGTCTGCGTGGCCAGCACGTGCTCGACCTCGCTGGTGCCGATGCCGAACGCCAGCGCGCCGAACGCGCCGTGCGTGCTGGTGTGCGAGTCGCCGCACACCACCGTCATGCCCGGCAGCGTGGCCCCGTTCTCCGGGCCGATCACGTGCACGATCCCCTGCCGCTTATCGAGAAACGGAAAGTACGCCGCGGCGCCGGTGGCCCGGACGTTGGCGTCGAGCGTCTCGATCTGCAGCTTGCTGATCGGATCGGCGATGCCGTCGTAGCCCTGCGACCAGCCGGTGGTCGGCGTGTTGTGGTCGGCGGTGGCCACCACCGAACTGGTGCGCCACACCTTGCGCCCGGCCAGCCGCAGCCCTTCGTAGGCCTGCGGGCTCGTCACCTCGTGCACCAGGTGGCGGTCGATGTAGAGGATGGCGGTGCCGTCGTCCTCGGTGCGGACGACGTGGTCGTCCCAGAGCTTGTCGTACAGCGTTCGGGTCATGGGCTTGGCCTGGCGGATCGAAGTGTGAACCGGTTTGCGATTCGGGTTGAGGAGCGCTCACGGCGCCCGCGAGCGCGCAGCCGGCTTGGCCGCTGGCGCGCGCTTGGGCGACGGCGACAACGCATCGACGAAGCGCTTCAGCGACGGCGGCAGCACTTTCTGGCGGCGCACCGCGAGCAGGTAGCTGCGCCGCGCCCAGTCCTCGTCAAGCCGCAACGGCTGCACCCGAAACACCTTGGCGAAACGCTCGGCCACCACGGCCGGCAGCACCGCCACGCCGAGCCCGGCCTCGACCAGTTGCGCGATGGCGTCGAAGCCGTGCACCTGCATGCGCGCGTTCAGCGTGCGGCCCAGCGTCTGCGCGCGCTCGCGCATCTGCTCTTGCGCCGCGGCGCCGGCATGCAGGCCGACGAGGTCGTGGTCGAGCAGCACCTCGAAGCCGTGGCTGGCGCGCCGCGCCAGCGGATGCCCACGCGGCACCAGAATCGCCAACGTGCCGTCGCGGTATGGCCGGCAGTCGAGCCCGGCCTCGCGCGCCGGCGCCACGAAGATGCCCGCGTCGGCCCGGCCCTCGACCACCGCGGCCTGCACGTCGGCGCTGGTCAGCTCCTCCAGGCTGATGCGGATGCCCGGGTTGGCCTTAGCGAACGCCGCCAGGTCGGCCGGCAGGTGCTCGGCGATCGCGCTGGCGTTGGCCACCAGTCGCAGATGGCCCTTGATGCCGTGCGAGAACTCGGCCACCTCGCTCTCCAGCGCATGCAGCGATGCATGCAGGCTGCGGATGTGCCGCAGCAGCGCGCGGCCGGCCTCGGTGGGCTCGACGCCGCGCGCGCGGCGTTCGAACAGACCGACGCCGAGCCGCGCCTCGAGGTCCGACAGGCGCTTGCTGGCGGCGGCCAGCGCCAGGCTCTCGCGCGCGGCGCCGCGGGTGATGCTGCGGGTGTCGGCGATGGCCAGCACGAGGTTCAGGGTGGTGAGGTCGAAGCGCATGGCTCGCAAGGCTGCGCACGGGCGATCTTCGCCCGTGCGGCCGTCGGTCCGGTGCGGCAATTGTGAACCGGGCCTTCGCCGGCGGCGAAGGCTCGGCCGGCGCGGCAACCGGGTTTTGACGGTGACGGCGGCCGCCGCCTGCACCCAATAATGCGGCACAACGGTCGGGGGGCAGATGGCGATCCGGCTTGCCCAGGCGTCAAAGCAGTCCGCACTACCGCGGCGGCGCCCCCACGCGTCGCTCGGGGCCGCGGCCGGCGCTTCGGCCGACGAAGCAGACCCGGCGCGCGACAACTGGCCACGGCGCCTGTGCGAGCAGGCCGCACGCTGGTGTGAGGCACAACGCGTGCTGGTCGTGGTGATCGATGGCGAGCCTGCCGCACGTCGCATCGCCGCGTCGAAGCTGCCCCGCGCCGAGCGCGCCGACGGTCTGCTGCGCGCAGTGGGGCCGTGGCTCGACCAGGCCGAGCGCACGCACCGCGCGCGCCTGCGCCGCGGCCCGGCGGGGGCCGCGCGGCGCGAGCAGCGCAGTTGCCTCACCGCACCGATCGTCGTCGATGGCCGCGTCGACGGTTTTCTGTACGCCGACGCCGACGGAACGCACCGTCGACTCGGACAAAGCCATCTGCAGGAGCTGGTGGACCTGGCGTCACAGGCCGCGCTGGCGCTGGCGAACACCCGGCTGTTCACCAGAACCCGCGAGGCGCTGGCAGGGCAGACAGCCACCAACGAAGTGTTGCGCGCGATGAGCCGCTCGCCCAGCGACGTGACCCCGGTGTTCGAGACGATTCTCACCCACGCGATCGGATTGTGCGGAGGCGACATCTCTGTGCTGTGGCGCTACGACGGACAGGTGCTGCGAATCGCCGCCGGAAGAAACACGATACCGCAGGGCGAGGCCTACTTCCGCGACCACCCGCTCGAGCTCGGCACCTACAACCCGACGCCGCAGGCAGCGCTGGAACGCCGCACGGTGCACGTGCTCGACGTATTCGCCGAACCCGGCTACCGCCCACTGATTCCCCTTGGCGAAGTCACGGCTCGCCCGCCACTGCCCACCGTCCTGGCGGTGCCCTTGTTGCGTGAAGCCGACCTGCTCGGCGTCATCACCATCTGGCGCTTCGAAAAGCGATTGTTCACGGACAAGCAAGTCGAGATGGTCAGCACGTTTGCCGACCAGGCCGCGATCGCGATCGAGAACGTGCGGTTGTTCAACGAGACCAAGGAGGCGCTGGAGCGGCAGACCGCCACCGCCGAGATCCTGCGCGTGATCAGCAGCTCGGTCACCGACACGCAGCCGGTGTTCGACATCATCGCCCGCAATGCGGTGCGGCTGAGCCGCGCGGCGTACGGCTTCTTGTTCCGCTTCGACGGCGAGCTGATTCACGTGGCCAGCGCCTTCGGCATCAATGCCGAGGGGCTCGAGGCCGCGAAACGCGCGTTCCCGAGGCGCCCGGGCGCCGATTCGATCGCCGGTCGCGTCGTCCGCGACGGGCGTGTCCACAACGTTGCCGATGTGCTGACCGAGGCGGGGCCGGCGGTGGTGGCGATCGCGCAGGCAACCGGCGTCCGCTCGGTGCTCGGCGTGCCGATGCTGCGCGAGGGGCGTGTCGTCGGCGCGATCACGGCCCTGCGCCCGGAGGTCGGCCCCTTCGCCGACAGGGAGATCGAACTGCTGGAGACATTCGCCAGCCAGGCCGCGATCGCGATCGAGAACGTGCGGCTGTTCAACGAGACGAAGGAGGCACTGGAGCAGCAGACGGCAACCGCCGAGGTGCTGCAGGTCATCAGCGGATCGATGGCCGACGCGAGGCCGGTGTTCGACAAGATCCTCGACAGTTGCGAGCGTCTCTTTGCTATCGATCAACTTGGCATCTTCCTCGTCGAGGACGACAACCAGCTCCATCTCGGTGCGTGGCGCGGCTCCGCGCTCGAGTCGATCACCGGCACGTTCCCGATGCCGCTCGAGCAAACGATGAGCGGCGAAGCGATGCGCGCGGGGTACCCGTTGCAAATTGCAGACGCCAGCGCGATGCCCGACGCACCCGCCGCGGTGCGAGCGCTTTACGAACGCATCGGCAACAACTCGGCGGCTTATGCACCGATGCTTTGGGACGAACGTGGCGTCGGCTCGATTGTCATATGGCGCCAGCCGCCGAAGCCGTTCGCCGAGAAGGAGCTTGCGCTACTCAAGACCTTCGCCGACCAGGCCGTGATCGCGATCCAGAACGCGCGGCTGTTCAACGACACGAAGGAGGCGTTGCAACGCCAGACAGCCACCGCCGAGATCCTGAGGGTGATCTCCGAATCGCCGACCGATGTGCAACCGGTGTTCGACATCATCGCGCAGCGCGCAGTGCAGCTGTGCAGCGCTCGCTTCGGCTGGGTGTTCACCTTCGACGGCGAGTGGATCCGCGTGGCGAGCTTCTTCGGGCTCGATGCGGACGCCGCGCAGGCTTTCCGCGACGTGTTTCCAATGCGTCCGGGCAGCCATGCCGTCGTCGCTCGCACGGTCAGCGAAGGCATCGTGATCAATGCCGCCGACGTGCTGGCCGACCCCGATTACGCGGTCAAGCAGGCTGCCGAGCTGGCCGGCTTTCGTAGCGCCCTGGGCGTGCCGCTGGTGCGCAACGGCCGTGTTGTCGGCGCGATCACCGTTGGTCGCGAGCCCACCGGCGCGTTTCCGGAGGAGCAGGTGCAGATGCTGCAGACCTTCGCCGACCAGGCCGTGATCGCGATCCAGAACGCGCGGCTGTTCAACGAGACGCAGGAAGCGCTCGAGAAGCAAACCGCCACCGCAGAGATCCTGCGGGTGATCTCGGGCTCACCCACCAGCACGGAGCCGGTGTTCGATGCGATCGCCGATCGCTCGATGCGGCTGTGCGCCGCGGATTTCAGCTACGTCTTCACCTTCGATGGCGAATGGGTCCGCCTCGGCGCGGCCAAGGGCGTCTCGAAGACCGGCACCGACGCGGTGGCTGCGCACTTCCCCGCACGGCCCGGCAGCGGTTCGCTCACCGCACGCTGTGTCGCGAGCGGTGAGGTCGTGCGGGTTGCCGACGTGCTCGCCGACCCGAGCTATCCGCTGGCCGGGGCAGCGCGCACCGCCGACTTTCGCAGCGTGCTCGGCGTGCCGATGAAGCGCGGCGGGGAGGTGGTCGGCGTCATCATGCTCGCGCGCGCGGCGGTCGGCATCTTCGCCGAGCATGAAGTCGATCTGCTGAAGACGTTCGCCGACCAGGCGGTGATCGCGATCGAGAACGTGCGTCTGTTCAACGAAACCAAGGAGGCGTTGGAGCAGCAGAGGGCATCGGCTGACATCCTGCGTGTCATCAGCAGCTCGGTGGAAGACACACAGCCGGTGTTCGAGAAGATCCTGCGGTCGTGCAAGCACCTGTTCGGCGGCGACGAGCTCGACGTGCTGCTGGTGGACGAGCAGGGGCAGCTTCAAATCGCCGCTTACATTGGCGAGGCACACGACATCGTGGCCGCCACCTTCCCGGCGCCTGTTGCGCGCACACCCGCGGGGCGCGCGCTGCGCGAGCGGCGCGTGATGCACTGGCCCGACCTGATCGACGGCGACGACGTGCCCGGTGTGCTGCGCAAGATGGCCAAGCTCATCGGCTACCGTTCGATGGTCTTCGCGCCGATGCTGTGGAACGAGCAGGGCATCGGAGCCATCGGCGTGGCGCGCTCCACCGGCCCCTTCCAGCCCAAGGAACTGGCGCTGCTGCAGACCTTCGCCGACCAGGCGGTGATCGCGATCCAGAACGCGCGGCTGTTCGCCGAGACCCAGGAGTCGCTTGAGCGCCAGACCGCGACCGCCGAGATCCTGCGCGTCATCAGCGAATCGCCGAGCGACATCCAACCCGTGTTTCACGCGATTGTCGGCACCGCGTTCCGTTTGTTCGGCGTCGAGGCGGCCGTCCTGTTTCGGCGCGAGAACGACAGCTTCCGCGTGATGTCGATCGCGCGGCGCGGGCAGCCGATCGACGGCCCGTCCGCGCTGGCGGTGCCCCTCGATGCGCAGGCCAATTTTCCGTCGCAGGTCCTGCTCGGAAAGCAGCCGCTCCACATCCCCGACTGGAACGCGGTCGAGCTGCCGCCGCACGAGCAGCGGGTGCAAGTCGCGGAGGGCGTGCGCTCTTCATTGATGCTGCCGATGCTGAAGGGCGACGAGTGCCTCGGGGCGCTCGGCGTCATGCGCAAGGAACCGGGAACGTTCAAGGCCCAGGAAATCGCTCTGATGCGCGCCTTCGTCGACCAGGCGGTGATCGCAATCCACAACGTGCGCCTGTTCAACGAGACCAAGGAGGCGCTGGAGCGCCAGACCGCCACCGCCGAGGTGCTGCGCGTCATCAGCGGCTCGCTCACCGACACGCAACCGGTGTTCGACGTGATCGCCGAACGCGCCTGCCGCCTGACCGAAGCCGCCTACGCCTGGGTGTTCCGCTTCGACGGCGGGCTCATCCACGTGGTCAGCGTGCATGGCCTCAACGCCGAAGGAATCGAGCAGACGCGCCGGATGTTCCCGATGCCGCCTGGCAACGGCTCGGCCACCGCGCGCGCCGTGCGCGACCGCTGCGTCGTCAACATGCCCGATGCACTCTCCCACAGCGAGAAGGGCTACGCCACCCAGGGGGTCGCCCAAGCCGCCGGCTATCGCTCGGTGCTGGCGGTGCCGATGTGGCGCGAGAGCCAGGTCGTCGGCGCCATCACGGTGGCGCGCGCCGCCGCCGGGCTGTTCGCCGACAAGGAGGTCGACCTGCTGCAGATGTTCGCCAACCAGGCGGTGATCGCGATCGAGAACGTTCGCCTGTTCAACGAAACGACGGAAGCGTTGGATCGCCAGACAGCGACCGCAGACGTGCTCGATGTCATCAGCAACTCGGTGTCTGACACCGCCCCGGTGTTCGAGAAGATCCTGCACAGCTGCCAGCGCCTGTTCTCGAGCTTCCGCGTCAGCATCACGCTGGTCGAGGACGACGGCATGTTGCACATGAGCGCCGACCTCGGCGGCAACCCCGCGTTCAACGAGACGGTGAAGGGCTTCTATCCACGGCCGGTGGCAGACACACCGCAGGGCGCGGCGATTCGCGAGCGACGCGTGATCCACATCCCCGACGCGCTGAACGCTTCGCAGACCACCGAAGCCCAGCGCGAGCTTGCGCGCACCCTGGGCAACTTCTCGCTGCTGATCGCGCCCATGCTCTGGGAGGGCCGTGGCATCGGCGCCCTCGTGGTCAGCCGCGTGCCGCCGACACCTTTCTCCGACAAGGAGATCGAGCTGCTGAAAACCTTCGCCGACCAGGCGGTGATCGCGATCCAGAACGCGCGCATGTTCAACGAGACCAAGGAGGCGCTGGAACAGAAGACGGCGACCGCCGAGATCCTGCAGGTGATCAGCAGTTCGCGCACCGACCTACAGCCGGTGTTCGACACCATCGCGCACCGGGCGGGCCAGCTCTGCGATGGGCTGTTCGCCAATGTCTTCCGCTTCGACGGCGAGTTCCTCCATCTCGTGGCCAGCAGCAATTCGAGGCCGGAGTTCATCGAGCTGCTGCGCGGTCGCTATCCGATGCGGCCCGATTCCACCCAGGTGGCCGGCAGGGTCGTCCTCGGCCGCTCGATCGTGGCCCTGCCCGATGCGCTGGCCGAGCCCGACTACCCGCACGCACTGGCCATCACCGGAGGCTGGCGCAGCATGCTGGGCGTGCCGATGCTGCGCGAAGACCGCGTGCTCGGAGCGATCGTGGTCGGCTGGACGCACTCCGGGCCGGTGAAGAAAGTCCACGAGGAATTGCTGAAGACCTTCGCCGACCAGGCGGCGATCGCGATCGAGAACGTGCGCCTGTTCAACGAGACCAAAGAGGCGCTGGAGCGCCAGACCGCCACCGCCGACGTGCTCAAGGCCATCAGCCGCTCGACCTTCGATCTGCCAGCGGTGCTGCAGACGCTGATCGGCACCGCTGCGCGGCTGTCGCGCGCGGCGCTCGGCGTCATCTTCCGCATCGACGGGGATCTCTGCCGCGCCGCCGGTTTGTATGGCGCCTCGCAGGCACTGATCGACCATCTGGCGGCGCATCCACCCTCGTTGAAGCGCAAGGACGGCATCACCGCGCGTGCGGCGGCGAGCGGGCAGCCGGTGCAGGTCGTCGACGCATTGACCGACCCGTCCTACGAGCGCCCGGATGTGCAGCGCGTCGGCGGCTATCGCACGTTGCTCGGCGTACCGATCCTGCGCGAAGGCAGCGCGATCGGCGTGCTGACGCTCGGCCGCACCGAGTCGCTCGCCTTCAGCGACAAGGAGATCGAGCTGGTCACGTCTTTCGCCGACCAGGCTGCGATCGCGATGGAGAACGTGCGGCTGTTCAACGAGACCAAGGAGGCCCTGGAGCAGCAGAAGGCTTCGGCCGACATCCTGAGCGTGATCAGCAGCTCGGTGGCCGACACGCAGCCGGTGTTCGACAAGATCCTGCACAGCATCGACCATCTGTTCGGCGGCGATATGCGCGCGATCGTGCTGCTGGGTGGTGACGGGCTGTTGCGTATCGGTGCCGTCAAGGGGCCCGACGCGGAGAGAACGGCGCGGCTGTTCCCGATTGCGCTGCAAGGCACGGCCAGCGAAGTGGCGATCCGCGAGCGACGTCTGGTGCACTATGCCGACGTCTTCAACGACCCCGATGTGCCGGCGAGCCTGCGCCGCTTTGCCCGTGAGCGTTTCGGCAAGAACTATGCGCTGGCCACGGCGCCGATGTTGTGGGAGGACCGCGCCATCGGTTCGATCCTGGTGGGGCGCACCAGCATGCAGGCCTTCAACGAGAAGGAATGCACCCTGCTG
>DASURM010000363.1:0-4995 GCA_036280035.1 Burkholderiaceae bacterium
GGCGTATCGAAGACCTTCGGCAGCGGCGAGCTCGCCGTGCAGGCGCTCAAGCCGTGTTCGTTCAGCGTGCAGGCCGGCGAACTGGTCGCGCTGCTCGGCCCCAGCGGCTCTGGCAAGAGCACGCTGCTGCTGTCGATCAGCCTGATCCTGGAGCCCACCAGCGGCCGCATCGTGATCAACGGGCAGGAGGTCTACCGCAACGGCTGGACCGGGGTCGACGCGCGCGCGTTCCGCCGCCGCAACATCGGCTTCATCTTCCAGCAGCACAACCTGATTCCGTTCCTGACCGCGCAGGAGAACGTCGCGCTGGCGATGCAGCTCAACGGCGCGAGCCGGCGCGTGGCCGCGCGCCGCGCGAAGGAGTTGCTCGGCTACCTCGAGATCGCGCACCGCGCCGACTCCATGCCGGCGAATCTGTCGGGCGGCGAGCGGCAGCGCGTGGCGATCGGCCGCGCGCTGGCCAACGAGCCGCCGCTCGTCCTCGCCGACGAGCCTACCGCCGCGCTCGACACCGACCGCGGCACCAAGGTGATGGCGCTGCTGCGCCGGATCGCGCGCGAGCGCCACTCGGCGGTGATCACGGTGACACATGACCAGCGGATGATCGAGGGGTTCGACACCGTCTACTACCTCGATGACGGGGTGCTGTCGCGGCTGCCGCAGGCGCAGGCGGCGGCCGTGCACTGATGTCCGGCGGCCGCTTTTCTTGATATTTGCCAAGGAAGTGACCGATCGACGGAGTATTCCGCGATTCGACCCCATCTCAGGCTGCAGGCAGGCAATCGGTGCCTCGCCGCTGGAAGGAGCAAGAGATGAAGACCCTGAACTGGACCCCGGTGACCATCGCCGTGATGGCCATCGCCGTGGCCGCGGCATTCAGCGTGCCCGCGCTGGCACAGACCGCGACGCACGACCACGCCGCCGCGGCACCGCACAAGCTGGCGTTGAACGAAGGCCGCAAGTGGGCCACCGACGAGCCGTTGCGTGCCGGCATGGGCCGCATCCGCGGCCTGGTCGAGCCGCAGCTCGGCGCCGCGCACGCCGCCAAGCTGACGCCGGCGCAGTACCGCGAGCTGGCCGCGAAGATCGAAGCCGAGGTCGGCGGCATCGTCGCCAACTGCAAGCTCGAACCCGAGGCCGACGCGATGCTGCACCTGGTGATCGCCGATATCGGCGCCGGCACCGACGCGATGGCCGGCAAGGATGCCAAGATGCGTCCCGCGCTCGGTTTGGTGAAGGTGGCGCAGGCCGTCAACCAGTACGGCAGCCACTTCGACGACCGCGGTTTCAAGCCGATCCGCAACGTTCACTGACTCCCGAGGAGCCGATCATGAAGTTCACGATCCCCACGCCGCTGCAGCACGAACACGAAGCCCTGCACGAGCGCCTGCGCCAGGCCACCCAAGCCGGCGGCGAAGTCGGCGACGCGGCCAAGACGCTGGCGCGGCTGATGCATCCGCACTTCGTCAAGGAAGACGAGATCGCGCTGCCGCCGCTGGGCCTGCTGGCGGCGCTGGCGCGCGGCGAATGGAGCGCCGAAATGGCCGAGGTGCTGACGCTCACCGACCAGCTCGAAGCCGAGCTGCCGCAGATGCTGGCCGAACACCGCGACATCGTCGAGGCGCTGAACAAGCTGCGCGACGCTGCCGAACGCGCCGGCCGCAGCGACATCGTCGCCTTCGCCGACGGGCTCACCGAGCACGCGCGCACCGAAGAGGAGGTAATGTACCCGGCGGCGGTGCTGGTCGGGCAGGTGGTGCGACAGCGGCTAGGCCCTCGCTCGCCGAAGGCGGCGTGACGGTGCCGGCGAGGCAGCGCCGGGTGCGAGCGATCGCGATCGAGCCGGCCGGCAATCCGGCGCCGGTCGTGATCGCCGCCTGAGCATCGCGATGGCCCGGCGGGAAATCGCCCCCGAGGCGTTTCTCGCCGGCGTGCCGTTGTTCAAGGCGCTCGACGTGGCAACGCTCGCGCGCCTGGCTGCGGCCACGACGCGCCGCGCGCTCGCGCGCGGCCAGACGCTGTTCCGCAAGGGCGATGCGGCCACCGGCATGTACGTCGTGGTCTACGGCGAGATCAAGCTGATCGCAACCACGCCGGCGCGCGGGCGGCGGCTTGCGGGCGTCGTCGGCCCGGGGCAGAGCTTCGGCGAGCCGGTGATGTTCCTCGAGCGGCCCGCGGTCGTCGACGCGCAGGCGGCCAGCGATGCGCTGCTGCTGCACCTGCCGAAGGAAGTGGTGTTCGCCGAGATCGAGCGCAACCCGAGGTTCACGCGGCGCATGATCGCCGGCCTGAGCCAGCGTATCGAGAGCCTGGTGCGCGAACTCGACCATCAAGCGCTGGGCAGCGGCCGCGAGCGCCTGATCGCGTATCTGCTGCACCAGGGGCGCAGCGAGGCCGGGACGTTCGTCGTGCGATTGCCGATTGCCAAGGCCGAGCTGGCGTCGAAGCTGAACCTGACGGCCGAACACCTCTCGCGCATCCTGCGCGAGCTGGTGCAGGGTGGGCTGCTGGAGATCGAAGGGCGCAAGATCACCGTGGTCAGCCGCGAACGGCTGCAATCGGCGATGCAGCGATCTTGACGGCGAACGCCACCGTGCCGGCGTAGATCGGCTCGCGGGCTACCATGGGGCGGCACTCGCGCCGTACGCCATGGCACGCCTCCGATTCAGCAACGTGCTGCGCACCGCGCCTGCGCTTTCGCGCGGCGACGGCGTCATCCTGCTCGCGCTGGCGGGCCTGCTCTACATCGGCGCGCGGCTCGCGCTCGATGCGCCCGCGGCCATCAGGGGGCCGGCGATTTCACTCGCACCGTCGGCGCTGCCCTGGTATGCCGCGCTCTCCGTGGCGCGCATGGCTGCGGCCTACGCGTTGTCGCTCGCGTTCTCGCTGGCCTACGGCTACTACGCCGCGTACCACCGTCGCGCCGAGCGGGTGATGGTGCCGCTGCTCGACGTGCTGCAGAGCGTGCCGATCCTCTCCTTCCTGCCTGTCGTGCTGCTGTCGCTGGCGGTCTTGCTCCCCGCCTCGGTCGCGGCCGAGGTCGCTGCCATCGTGCTGATCTTCACCTCGCAGGTGTGGAACATGACGTTCAGCTTCTACCAGTCGGTGAAGACCGTACCGGGCGAGTTGCGCGAGGCGGCGGGGGTCTACCGTTTCGGCACGTGGTTTCGGCTCAGGCATGTGGAGCTGCCGTTTGCTGCGGTCGGGCTGGTCTGGAACAGCATGATGAGCTGGGCTGGCGGCTGGTTCTTTCTGATGGCGGCGGAGATGTTCACCGTCGGCGACCGCGATTTCCGCCTGCCCGGACTCGGCAGCTACCTGCAGACCGCGGCCGGCACCGGCGATCTGCGCGCGGTGCTGCTGGGCGTGGGGACGCTGGTCGCGGTGATCGTCGCCTTGGATCAACTGCTGTGGCGTCCGCTGCTCGCATGGGCCGGGCGCTTCAGCCTCGAGACCGTGGAAGGCGAGCGTGAGGCAACCTCCTGGTTCCGCGAACTGCTGGTGCATGCCCGGCTCGTCCGCTGGTTGCGCATGCGGGCGTGGACGCCTTTGCTGAGGCGGTTGGATCGCCGTTGGCAGGATCCGCACGCCACCATCGTCGTCGGCCAAAGCGAGCCGCCTTCCTGGACTTGGCGCGCTCGCCTGTTGGCGGCGGTGGGCGGCGCGGCGGTGCTCTATTTCGCTGCGCATGCAGTGCTCATGCTCGCCACGCTGTCGTGGGCGGACTGGGTCGCCATCGGCCTCGGGCTCGGCGCCACCTTGCTGAGGGTGATGGCGGCGCTCGTCATCGCGGCCGCCTGGACGATTCCGGTGGGCATCGCGATCGGCACGCGCCCGCGTCTCGCCGCGGTGCTGCAGCCGCTGGCGCAGATCGCCGCCTCGGTGCCCGCCACGGCGCTGTTTCCCATCGTGCTGTTGGTGCTGCTGCGTCTTCCCAGGGGTCTCGACATGTCGGCCGTGCTGCTGATGCTGCTGGGTGCCCAGTGGTATCTGCTGTTCAACGTGATTGCCGGATCGAGCGCGATTCCGCAGGACTTGCGCGACACCGCGGCGTTGCTGCGCCTTTCGCCCGCCGAGCGCTGGCGCACGTTGCTGCTGCCGGCGCTGTTCCCGTTCGCCATCACGGGGGCCATCACGGCGGCCGGCGGTGCCTGGAACGCCAGCATCGTTGCCGAGTACGTGCAGTTCGCGGGCGACACCCACACCACGGTCGGCATCGGCGCACTGATCGCCCAGGCGACGATTCAGGGGCATTTCGCCCTGTTGTTGGCGGCGACACTGGCCATGGTGATCGCCGTGGCGCTCATCAACCGGCTGCTGTGGCAGCCGCTCTACCGCCTTGCCCAGGCGCGCTATCGGATGGAGTGACGCCCCGCATGCATCAACGCACCGCCTCGCCTCCGCTGCTCGAGCTTTCGGGCATCGCCAAGGCCTTCGGCCGGCCGCCCCGGCCGTTCTACGCGCTGCGCGACGTCAACCTCACCATCGAGGCGGGCGAATTCGTCTGCCTGGTCGGCCCCTCGGGCTGCGGCAAGTCCACGTTGCTGCGCATCATCGCTGGCCTCACCCCGCCCACCAGCGGCGCGGTGCGCTATCGCGGCGAGGCGTTCACGGGCGTCAACCCGCATGCGGCCATCGTCTTTCAGACCTTCGCGCTGTTTCCCTGGCTCACCGTGCTCGCGAACATCGAGGTCGCCCTCAAGGCGCGCGGCATGGAGCGCCAAGCCCGCCAGGAGCGCGCCAGTCGGCTGGTGGCGCTGGTGGGGCTCACGGGCTTCGAGTCGGCCTACCCGCGCGAGCTCTCCGGGGGCATGCGCCAGAAGGTCGGCTTCGCCCGTGCCATGGCGGTCGATCCCGAACTGCTGTGTCTGGACGAGCCGTTCTCGGCCCTCGACGTGCTTTCCGCGGAGGCGTTGCGCGGCGAGCTGATGGAGCTGTGGCTGGAGCGCAAGATTCCGATCGACGCGATCCTGATGGTGACCCACAACATCGAAG